>JAGHTW010000221.1 GCA_018065145.1 Candidatus Prevotella equi | reverse complement strand
TTTTTTGTTAGTTGCAAACAATTTGCAAACTGGTTTCTTTTGCTGTTTGTGGGAATTGCAGTACCTTTGCAAGCAAAAGAAATAGCATGAGACATTTTAACATAACACACACACTGGCAGTAGCGGCAATGGTCGTTACTGCCTTCTTCATGTCCTGTGGCGAGGACAGGCAAGCAGGGTTCAGCATCAACGGTGTATGGGTATTGCAGGAGGAAGAGACTCCTGCCGGCTACAAATACCAGTATCCGGACAACGGCACTAAGTGGCTGCGCATCTACGACGACAGCTGTTATTATGCGTGCCAGATGACAATCGCCCCTAACGGCAACGTAATCTATCCTGCCGCCATGAAGGGCTACACCTTCATTGACAAGGGACACGGCAACATCCTCTATCTGCAGGAGGACAACACCAATCCGTTGACAATAGTCAGCGACTCTATGATGATCATCCAAGAGTCTGGCTGGAGATATACGTGGAGGCTATACAGGGGCATCAACGAGAAGCGCTGCAAGGAGATCAAGCGCATAGTAAGAATAGACATGGAACGTGAGGAAGGCGAAGCGCTGCGCTATGTCTTCTCCGATACGGAGGAGGAACTGCAGAGCACCAACCACGCACTGTTGTATGTCCTTGCGGTTGTCATCGTGGCGTTTATGTTGTTCATGAACTACGCCATCAATCTATACCGGAACAAGAAACGCGTAGAACAGGAGCTGAGGCGGATAGAACAGGAACGTGAGACCTTGCCAGAACCAGTGCGACAGGCTATGGACAATGTTGCCGATGAGTTCCATAAAAGCGATTTCTATCTATCGCTACGAAAGCGCATAAGCAACGGAGAACGACTGAAGAAAGCTGACTGGGATGCGATAGAACAGCAGTTTCAAAGTGTCTATCCGCGATTCACCAGCACGCTGCTGTCGCTCTATACCATGTCGCAGGTGGAGTATCAGGTGTGCCTTCTACTAAAGCTTAACGCCACGCCGTCGGAGATTGCCGACGTGCTTTGCAAGGATACAAGCAGTATCAGCAGCATACGTAGCCGTTTATACAAGAAGGTGTTTGGAAAGAAAGGCAGCAGCAAAGATTGGGACAAGTTCGTGCTATCGCTGTAGGAGCCCCCTCCGTCTCCCCTTAGGGGAGTGATGGCCTTGCAAACAATCTGCAAACACAGGAAAACACTTGCCAAGTAAGTGCAAAACGAAATGTTTGGCAATAGGTGAAAAACACAATACCTTTGCATTCGAAATCCTTCATGGCGTAAACTTCTCCCTCCCTTTTGGGTGAGGGTCGGGGTGGGGCTCTGACATGGAAATCGCAATCATTAACTAAAACAATTACACTATTATGAAGAATGTAAAAAGAATCGCAGCATTCGTTGCAATGATGCTCCTAACAATGGTCAATGCTACCAACACCTTCGCACAGGCAAAGATTGCCGATAAGGAAATAATCGGCGTGTGGATCATGTCGTCCATGAAGTACGAGGGCGAGAGTAAGGAGTTCATTACCGACAGTTACAATCAGGTGAAGGTCTATCGTGCCAATGGCGAATACGCCTGTGCGCAGATTGTGAAGCAGAAGGATGGCACTTACCGTGTGCTGCCACATGAGTACGGCACCTATTACCTCAAGAACGGACAGTACAGTGAGATGGGACGAAAGCCTATCACCTACCAGTGGGTTGACAAGACCACCAGCAAGGGACGCTGGATGAACCGTATCGACATATGGAAGAAGGTGACGGACATGCCTGAGGCACTCACACAACATATCGTTGACAAGTGTAAGGCAAACCAGTCTTCACCAGAGAACATACAGGCTCTGATGAAGAAGCACATCTTCAAGAAGTAACGTCATCTGCGTGTCTTTTTCTTGGCAAGGAAAGAAAAAGAATAGAGAACATTATTTAAGGTTAGTAAATAACGGAACCTGGTGACTGTGAAGTTGCCAGGCCCTTCTGTTTATATGGCTTTTTGCGATAAATACGAAGAAAAACGATATAATCTATTGTACGGAAAGAAAAAAGTTTGTAACTTTGTCACCAGTTAAAACAATTTTGATTACTTACTTATATGCTGACAGTTGCTAATCCTATCTTCGATACCGTGTTCAAATATCTTGTGGAAGATGAACGCGTAGCTCGTACACTGCTCTCCGCATTGCTTCAGCGTGAGGTGGTGGAAGTACATGTACGTAAGCATGAATACACCAACGGCACGCGCGACAAGATCTCCATGTTCCGAATAGACTTCGGTGCACAAGTGCGTCAGGATGACGGTTCGCTGAAACTTATACTTATAGAGTTGCAGAAGACGTGGCTTGAGACGGAGACACTACGCTTCCGCCAGTATCTTGGTACACAATATGCCGACCCGGACAATATCATAAAAGAAGAGAATCCTGAAGGCTATGGTCTGCCGATGATAACCGTGTATCTTCTTGGTCATAGGGTGGGAGATATAGAAGAATCCGTAATCTATGTACGTCATAAGTCATACGACTATAATGGACAGGAGGTTACGAAGGGAATACCAGATCCTTTCGTGGAAAGCCTCGTGCATGACAGCATAATCGTTCAGATACCGCTGCTGCGCGGACGTGTCAATAACAGGTTGGAAAAGGTATTGAGTGTATTCGACCAGACACACAAGGACAAGAAGAATCGTCAGGTATTGAACATTGACGAGACAGTATATGAAGGCGATGAGGAGATGAATCGTATAATCACCCGACTTCTCTCGGCAGCCTCTGATGCCAAGGTGCGTCAGGATATGAACGTGGAGGAAGAATATTTTCAGGCAATAGAGAATCGAGATACCGCCATCATGATGCGCGATGAAAAAATCAAGGAGCAAGACACAAAGATAGTTGAGCAATCCAATCAGATAGCCGAGCAATCCAATCAGATAGCCGAGCAATCCAATCAGATAGCTGAGCAATCCAATCAGATAGCCGAGCAGTCCAATCAGATAGCCGAGCAGTCCAATCAGATAGCTGAGCAGAAAAATGCCCTCTTAGTTTCAGCTAAAGCACTGAGAGATGCAGGATTCTCTGCAGAGCAGATTTCATCCATGACAGGGCTGCCTGCTGAGGAAATAGAGAAACTATAACAGTGTCTGAGTGGTTGCGTTTATTGTTAAATCGATATACAATGAGAAGACAACACCTTCTGTTCACAATGCTATTACTGTTTTTCACCTTGCTGACCATCGATGTATATGGTCAGCAAGGTGATTCTGCAAATGAAGAAAACCTGGTAATAAAGGTGGAAGGAACGGAGTTGTCGCGTCTGCCTTTCGTTATTGATGTGCTGAAGCAGATTCCGAAGGTAAGTGTATCAGACGATGATATTAACGTCATAGGCCGTGGTACACCAGCTATATATATAGGCAATCGCAAGGTGATGGATGTGACGGAACTGTTGCGTATAGCTGCAAACTATGTTAGTAGCATTACTGTCATGACGCAGCCAGGTGCGGAATACGAAAAGGACGTACAGGCTGTCATCGTTATTAATCTTGTAAAGAAGTCTGCTGATGGACTGGCGGGTGATGGAACACTTCGCTTTGACCTTAGCCGCAAGCTTGCTTCCAATGTTGAGGCGACGCTGGTGTGGAAAAAGAAAGCATTACAATTGGGAACACACCTTGCATACAACGAGGAGTATAAGAATTTCAACAAAAAATCCTTCAAATACCACTATAAGGATCAGACACTTATATCTAAGGAAGAGAACGTGCAGACGCCCGACAAGTACAGGCAGAGAATCACGGGTGCATTGTTTGGTTCCTATGCCTTCAGCGACAAAAATCTACTGACGCTGCAATACACTTATACGAGGCTATGCAAAAACCGCACCTACACTCCCGAGACATCCAAGATAGACAGAAACTCCGAGACGCGCCATAACGTAGGATTTGAATACTCAGGCACGTTGAGAGCATGGAACCTTACTGTGGGCAACAACACCTTCTTCAACAACATAGAAGAAAACGGTTATAGTCCCAAATCATTCGCTTACTATCTGCGAAAGCAGTCCAACGTCCGTTCATACGCCCGAGCAAAAACAGATATAGGAAAGGGTAATCTGTCAATAGGTGCGGAGCATGAATACGATTATATGGAGAAAATCAGGTATGAAGACAACTATAATGTTGAGGATAATGAGCAAGTATTCTTCAGGACGCATTCAGAACAACCCGACCACACCATAGGCGTCTTCGCCTCCGCGTCTCAGCAGTTCGGCAGATGGACTATTGAGGGTGGACTGCGTTACGAGCATCGCAGCACCTCATACCAGCCGTTCCCTGACGATGGCTTGATGATGTTACTCGATGCGGACATGTCCGTAGGATCTATGTTGGAGGTTGATAAAGACCCTGTTGCGGGAGCGCTGTTTACTCATGGTGAAATGCATAAGAAGCGTGACTTCTTCTTCCCTTCACTCAAGATAACGACAAAGCAGGGCAAGTCACAATTCACACTGCATCATACGCAGAGTAGTGTGAGACCAAACCTTGGATACACTCGTCTTGCCACGAAGGACCTGGGGCATTTGAAAGACAGGATAGTCGTGACAGAGAGAGTTGTTACCACATCACTTGACTGGAAATACAGCTGGGCTAATCTCACAGCAACCTACACGCATTATATCGACCCTATATGCAGTACGATGAATGGTTCGGTCAGTTACAACGCTCCTGACTACGATGCGTTTGATGTCAATGCGACACTGTCCCCACGCATCGGTATATGGTCGCCAGTACTCAATGTCAACGTCCACAAGCAATGGTTTTACATGCAACTGGCAAACGGCAAGGATAAGCTTCACGACATACTCTGTCGCGTGAGTCTTGACAATACCATTTCACTGCCGTCAAACTGGCTGATACTTATCAATGCCAAATGGCACAGCAAGGGAGGCGAGCGCAACTGGTACTTCTTCAAACCAGACTTCTGTCTCAATGCCTCAGTGCAAAAGGAATTCCCACGTCAGAAGCTCACACTCATACTCAGTGCCAACAACATCTTCAAGAGTTCATACTCTGACGTAACACGATACACTCAGGCATACAACAACATCTCTGAAGGTGCACGCGAGGAAATCACACGCAGCGTGTCCCTTACCGCAAAGTATAAGTTCTAGTCAATACTCATTCTTAGGTATTTACACAAGGAGATTTGCAATTTCTTTGCTTTATGCAACGGAATTGCAAATCTTTTTTTGTAATTTTGTAGCGAAAATTAAAAAAACTATGAAACTTAGCGAACTAAACATAGGTCAGTCGGCGCGTGTATGTGCTATAGGTGGTGATGGTGCATTGCGCCAGCACTTCCTTGATATGGGTATTATTCCCGGTGCTGTGGTAACGTTGCGTAAGTTTGCTCCTATGGGCGACCCTATGCAGCTTGTCGTGCAGGGTTATGAACTGACGCTGCGCAAGGATGATGCGGCAAAGATAACAGTGAATGAAGGTGCAAGTGATGACACCGTGGTTGCTGGAGAACTGCCAAAGGTGAACTCTTATCACCATCATGCGCCACACCCGGGTTATGGTGAGCCACACGTGGGTGACCGTAAGCCAGAGGTAGAGAGCCACGGCAGCAAGAAGATGACGGAAAAGAACATCACCTTCGCCCTTGCCGGCAACCAGAACTGCGGTAAGACAACGCTTTTCAACCAGCTTACCGGTGCCAATCAGCACGTAGGCAATTTCCCTGGCGTGACGGTAGATCAGAAGAGCGGCGTCATACGCGGTCATAGCAATGCCACCGTCGTTGACCTGCCAGGCATATACAGCCTGTCGCCATACACTACCGAAGAGATTGTCAGCCGTGACTATCTCCTCTCGTTGTCAAACAACGCCGATAGCGTCGGTGCCATCATCAATATCGTTGATTCCACTAACATAGAGCGTAACCTTTACCTCACCATGCAGCTGATGGAGTTAGGCCTTCCTATGGTTCTTGCCCTTAACTTCATGGATGAGATGGAGAATAACGGCGGCACCATTGACGTCAACCGCATGGAGCAGTTGCTCGGAATACCTGTCGTACCAATCACCGCATCGAAGAATCAAGGCGTTGATGAGCTTGTCAGCCACGCCATTCACGTGGCGAAATACCATGAGACGCCAGCGCGTCAGGACTTCTGTTCGCCAGAAGACCATAAGGGCGCCGTGCATCGTTGTCTGCATGCCATCATGCACCTTGTGGAGGACCACGCCGAGCGTGCCGGCATACCATTGCGTTTTGCCACTGCCAAGCTCGTAGAGGGCGACCATCTCGTCATGGAACGCCTTGACCTCTCCATCAACGAGCAAAAGACCATAGAACATATCCTCAAACAGATGGAAGAAGAACGCGGCATGGACCGCTCTGCTGCCATGGCAGACATGCGTTATACGTTCATCGAACGTCTCTGTTCCAGCACCGTAGTGCATCCTAAGGAGTCAAAGGAACAACTGCGTTCCTCTCTCATAGACCGTGTGCTGACGGGTCGTTGGACCGCCATACCTACCTTCCTGGCTATCATGGCGGTGATATTCTGGCTGACGTTCGACGTCATTGGCGGCACTATGCAGGAGTGGTTGGAAGGAGCAATAGAATGGTTCACCGACGTCACCGATGCTACCATGCAGCAATGGAACGTAGATGACACGCTGCGTTCGCTTATCATCGACGGTATCTATGCCGGCGTAGGCAGCGTAGCCAGCTTCGTACCGATCATCGTCACGCTGTTCTTCTTCCTGTCCATGCTCGAGGACAGCGGATATATGGCTCGCATAGCCTTCGTCATGGACCGTCCGCTGCGTAGGTTAGGACTTTCGGGCCGTAGCATCGTGCCGTTGCTCATCGGCTTCGGCTGTAGCGTGCCAGCGGTAATGAGTAGCCGTACGCTGCCGTCACACCGCGACCGTTGCCTTACCGTCATGCTCACGCCCTTCATGTCATGCACTGCAAAACTGCCTATCTACGCCTTCTTCTGTGCTGCGTTCTTCCCAGACAATGCCGCCATCGTCATGTGCGGACTCTATCTTCTCGGTATCGTCGTGGGAATAATCTGCGCACTTCTCATAAGGGTGGTATTCCGAGGCGAAGCGGTGCCGTTTGTCATGGAACTGCCTAACTACCGCATGCCTGGCATCCGCACTACGGTGCTGTTGTTGTGGGAAAAGGCCCGCGACTTCATCGAACGCGCCTTCACCGTCATCTTCATGGCGAGCATTGTGATATGGTTCATGCAGAGTTTCTCGTTCCATCTGCAGCTTGTCGATGACTCTTCGCAGAGCATCCTTGGTCAGATAGCATCCGTCATAGCGCCATTGTTTGCGCCACTTGGCTTTGGCGACTGGCGTCTTGCCACGGCGCTCATAGGTGGCTTTATGGCAAAGGAGAGTGTAGTGTCAACACTCATCGTGCTCCTCAACGGAGCTTCTCTCGCCACTTTGCCTCTTGAAGACGGTTGGGCACTGCCGTTCCTGGTCTTCTGTCTGCTCTATACTCCATGCGTAGCAGCCATCGCCTCCATACGTCGCGAGATAGGCACGCAGTACGCCCTCGCCGTTGTCATCGGACAATGCCTCATTGCCTACGTCGTAGCGTGGTTAGTGTAGAAGCCCCACCCCGACCCTCCCCAGGGGAGGAAGTACAGAATAGCTTAAGAAGATTGTTGATATGACGTTAGTTATTTTAATATTGTTGATAGTAAGTATTGCCCTTGTTGCACGCCGTTTGTATAAGACCAGGGGCAAGAAAAATTGTTGCAGTGGCTGTTGCGGCGACTGCAACAATTGCGTTTCAAATTGAAAAGGAACCGACAAAGACACAAAATTTCATAGCAATATTTTGGTAGTGTTGTAATCGTGCCACTTTTACCGTGTAATCGTATAACTTTTACAAGGTAATCGTGGCACGATTACTGTGTAATTGTATCACGATTACAATGTAATCATTGCACGATTGCAATGCCCTATAAAATCAGGTTTTAGGTAGAAAAATGAGAAAATATTTGTGTAGTAAATAAATTTTATTTACCTTTGCAAATTTAGATGTAGTAAGATAATTTTTATATAGGTTATAAAGAAAAAGTAAAATGCCTGTACCAAGAGCTATAAGGACATACGGTGGTTACGTTCAATGGATTTCAAAAAAAGACCCAAAAGACACCTGTAGGAGAAATAGAAAAGGCTAAAAAAATAAAGGAAGAATATTATGCAGACAAACGATCATACAATTAGAGATTACGATTTGGTGCTGGATAGTGAATTTGGCGCACCTGGTACTGCTTCTCGTTTAGAGGCAGAGAAAAAGGCTGAGGCGTATTACGAGGAAAGCGAAAAATGGCACACTGTGACCATACCAATGGATCTATACAGAATAATTAGCAAGAAAGCCAAGGAAAAAGGTGTAAGCGTCAGAGCTTATACCCGACAGGCTTTGGCGTCTGTCCTTTTGTAGGTCGTTTATAGAAAGATAGAAAATGAGTATAACATCCATAGTGCAGAAGGTTCTTAGCCAGAGAGCGAAGGAACTGGAGCGATACTTTACAGAACCCGAAACGTTGCAGCGCGGAGTGTTGCAGCGATTGTTGCAGCACGGTGCCATGACACTATATGGTCGTGAGCATGACATAACAGGGCTTACCAGTTACGAGACTTTCCGCCGCCTTGTGCCAGTGAATAGTTACGAGGAGTTGAAGGACGGCATAGACCGTATGCGCCACGGAGAGAAAGACGTGCTGTGGCCAGGACAGGTGAAGTGGTATGCCAAGTCAAGTGGCACGACAAATGATAAGTCGAAGTTTGTACCGGTGAGCAAGGACGGTCTGAACCACATACACTATGCCGGCGGACGAGACACGGTGGTGTGGTATCTGCAGAACAATCCGCAGTCACGACTCTTTGATGGCAGAGCGCTGATACTCGGCGGCTCCCATGCACCGAACTATAACGTGGCTCACTCACTCGTGGGTGACCTCTCTGCCATACTGATAGAGAACATCAACCCGGTAGTAAACTTCGTTCGTGTGCCGGACAAGAAGACGGCGCTCATCAGTGACTTTGAGGTGAAGCGCGAGAAGATAGCGCAACAGTGCCTGAAGAAGAACGTGACGAACCTCAGCGGTGTGCCTTCATGGATGATGTCAGTGCTGACACGTGTGCTGGAACTCAGCGGCAAGGATCATCTGGAGGATGTATGGCCAAACCTTGAGGTGTTCTTCCACGGCGGCATTGCCTTCGCACCTTACCGCAAGCAGTACGAGGCGATGATAACGAAGCCTGACATGCACTACATGGAGACATACAACGCCAGCGAGGGATTCTTCGGAATACAGAACGATCCACTCGACAGCAGCATGATGCTCATGGTAGATTATGACATCTTCTATGAGTTTGCACCGATAGAGGCTATCGACGATGACGGAATGCTGACCGATCCCGATAGCGTGGTGCCACTGTGGGGCGTTAAGGCAAACAAGAACTACGCTGTAATCATCACCACCTCATGCGGACTGTGGCGATACATGATAGGTGACACGGTGAAGTTCACCAGCACCATGCCTTATAAGTTCCATATCACGGGTAGAACGAAGTCGTTCATCAATGCCTTCGGCGAGGAGCTGATAGTAGATAACGCCGAGAAAGGTTTGCAGTATGCCTGTGCACAGACAGGAGCAGAGGTGAAGGAATATACCGCCGCACCGGTGTTCCGCAGCGAGGGCGTAGTGCCGCACCATCAGTGGGTGATAGAGTTCACGAAGGAGCCAGAGGACCTTGACGCCTTCGCGCAGTTGCTCGACAATAAACTCAAGGAACTGAACAGCGACTATGAGGCAAAGCGCTTCAAGGACATCAACATGGTGTGCCTGAAGATTGTCAAGGCGCGCGAGGGACTCTTCCATGATTGGCTCAAGTCAAAAGGAAAGCTCGGCGGCCAGCACAAGGTGCCACGACTCTGTAACAACAGAAAGATAATTGAGGAAATTCTTCAAAGCCCCACCCCGACCCTCCCTTAAAGGGGAGGGAGAGCAGGCGCATGAAAATCAATTAGATGTATAGAAATATCAAGAACATAATGCAGACAATAGTAAAAAGGAACAGTGGCAGCATCTCCCGCCCCTTTGGGGGAGGGCTGGGGTGGGGCCTCCTTATTACTTTTGTCACCAGTCTGCTGGTGACAAGTTGTGCTCGCATGGGTAATCCTGACGGTGGATGGTTTGACGAACTGCCGCCGAGGGTGGTGATGGCGGAACCGAATGACCGCGGTGTCAACGTGACATCGGGAAAGATAAACATTTATTTCAATGAGTTTATCAAGGTAGAGAACGCCATGGAGAAGATCGTCATCTCGCCACCGCAGATGGAGTCGCCACAGGTGAAGGTGCACGGCAAGAGGATAATGGTGAACCTGAAGGACTCGCTATTGCCAAACACTACATATACCGTGGATTTCTCTGACGCCATCAGCGATAACAACGAGAGCAATCCTATGGGAAACTATACCTACACCTTCTCTACGGGCGAGCATATCGACACCCTTGAGGTATCGGGATATGTCCTCGACGCCTCAAACCTCGAACCAATAAAAGGAATTGTAGTGGGATTGTGGAGACCCACCCCTGCCCTCCCTGAGAGGGAGGGGGAAATGTCCGACACAATGCAGTCTAAAGATTTGGGCGATACCATCTCCCTCCCTAGCGAAGCGTTAAGGGAGGGCCGGGGTGGGTCTCCTATTCGTGTGTCCCGCACTGACTCACGCGGACATTTCATCATACGTGGCGTAGCGCCGGGACAGTATGTGGCGGGTGCCGTGATGGATATGGACGGCAACTACACCTATTCGCAGAAGTCGGAAACGATGGCGTTCAGCAAACAGGTGATAGAACCATCATCGTTCGTAGATACACGACAGGACACGATATGGCAGGATGCACTGCATATCAAGGATATCCTGTTGTCGAAGTACGTGCATTTCACGCCTGACAACATAGTGCTGCGCGCCTTTACCCACACTAATACGGAGCGACACTATATCAAGGCGGAGCGCAAGGAGCCTGATCACTTCACACTCTTCTTTACCGCGCCTGCCGTTGACACCGTTGAGGCTGAGGGAACGACAATGATGCACTTGCCGGAACTGACGCTGATGGCGGGAGAAGACTCTGACGTGCCGCTCATGTCGGCAGAGGAATTCAAGAAGGTACTCTATATTGACCCGTCATTGCGCGGCGACACGGTGACCTACTGGCTGCGCGATACGGCGATGGTGAATACCGACACGCTGAATATCGTGATGAAAACGTTGCAGACGGATACCGCTGGCGTGATGATGATGCAGAGTGATACGCTGCAGATACTCTCCAAAGTGCCGTATGCCAAGCGAATGAAAGAGAAGCAGAAGGAGTTGGAGGAGTGGCAGAAGAAGGTAGAGAGAAAACGCAAGCGACTTGCCGAAGGAGAATTCCTGACGGCGGCGGATACTATCATGCCACCAGAGATTCTTAAGCCAAAGTACATGCTGGACTCTAACATGTCGCCTGACGGTGTTGTGAAGATTAATTTCCCGACGCCGATGCAGCGCGTCGATACGGCGGCCATTCACCTGTATGTAGAGCAAGACTCGCTGTGGTACCGAGCGCCGATGGAGATAGTAACAGAGAGAGTAGGGCAGGAAGTGCGTTCTGTTACTGTGTTCAGCGACTGGCTGCCGGGCGCGAAGTATTCGTTTGAGGTCGATACCCTTGCCTTTGAGGACATCTATGGCAAGACATCGGTGCCGTATAAGGCGGGTATCTCGGTGAAGTCAATGGATGAGTTTGCATCGCTCTTTGTCAATGTGACGCTGCCGCAGACGGTTCTGGAAGACTCTTGCAGCAATGGCATGGTGATAGTGGAACTGCTCGACACGGGCGATAAGCCTGTGCGCCGTGCCTCTGTGGCTATGTCGGAAGAGAAGGGCGGCATCGTGACAGCAGAGTTCTATTATCTCAATGGCGGAAACTATTACATGCGCGCCATCATGGACCGCAACGGCAATGGTATATGGGATCCGGGAGACTATGCTCTGGAACAACAGCCAGAGGAGGTCTATTACTATCCTGACATAGTAGAGGTGAAGGCGAAGTGGGATATCACGAAATCGTGGAATCCTATGATGCGTCCGCTCTTCATGCAGAAGCCAGGCGCCATCACAAAGCAGAAGGCAGACCAGCAGAAGCAGATACAGCAGCGCAATGCCCAGCGCGCAATGCAGAAAGGCATTGAGATTCCTTTGAAGTATAGACAATATTAATATTTTATTATTTATTAACATAGTGAATAACGTTTTTTAAGAAATAAATAATACCTTTGTAACCTGAATAAAGTAAAACTAAAACCAAAAATAAGAAAAAAATTCATAAATCTAACTATAACAAACAAAAGTACTATGTCAAAATCAATTAAGCACGTACGCTACGCGCTCGTTTCGCTGTTGCTCCTTTTCTGTGCAGTAGTCCAGGCGCAGACAGTGACGGGTAATGTGAAGGACAAAGGCCTTGGAGAGGCTGTTATCGGTGCTACCATTATGGAGGAAGGAACTCAGAATGGTACGGTGACAGACTTCGATGGTAACTTCTCGTTGACCCTGAAAGGTAAGACAAACAAGATTGTCATTTCATACGTTGGTATGCAGACGCAGACCATTGACGTGAAAGGACAGTCAAGTGTAAACATCGTATTGGAAGATGACAATACACAGCTCAATGACGTTGTGGTTATCGGTTACGGAACTGTACGTAAGAAAGACCTTACGGGTTCTGTATCACAGGTAAGTGCAAAGCAGATTGAGAATATCCCTGTATCAAACGTGTCAGAGGCACTGACAGGTAAGATGGCAGGTGTGAACATCACCACAACTGAAGGTGCGCCAGACGCTGACGTCAAGGTGCGCATTCGTGGCGGTGGCTCTATCTCGCAGTCTAACGAACCACTCTACATCGTGGACGGATTCCCTGTAAGCTCTATCAGCGACATCTCACCATCAGAGATCGAGACTATCGACGTGCTGAAGGATGCTTCTTCTACCGCTATCTACGGTGCACAGGGTGCTAACGGTGTTGTCATCGTTACTACAAAGAGCGGCAAGGACGACAAGAAGGTGAAGATTGACCTTAACGGCTCTATCGGCTGGAAGAAGATAACAAAGACCCTCGGCGTCCTCTCTCCATACGAGTATGCATACTACCAGTATGAGAACTCAAGCGCCGGCAAGGACCAGAACGACTACCTCGGCAACTCTACCTATGGTGCATGGCAGTCACTGGAGAACTGGAAGGGCGTGCAGGGTAGCGACTACCAGAAGGATATCTTCGGACGCACCGGTGTGCAGCGCCAGTATAACATCAACATCAGCGGTGGTAACAAGAAGGTGAAGTACAACGTTGGCTTTGCACACAACGACGAGGACTGCATCATGCTTGGTTCAGAATATTCAAAGAACAATATCAACGGTAAGATCAATGCCAAGCTCAACAAGTGGATCAAGCTTGACTTCAGCGCTCGTCTCGCATTCCAGAAGATTTATGGTCTCTCTGGCGGTGCTGATACCAACGAGTCAAACGCTTCAAGTTCTGTAGTAGGACGTACCGTCACATGGCGTCCTATAGAAGGACTCAGCGCTATCTCTGACGATGATGACGAGAACGGTGCATCATCACAGGCTTCTCCTCTGGAGCGTGTCAACGGTACATACAAGCTGAAGGATAAGTTCGAGCACCGTTACAACCTCGGTTTCACATGGACACCAACAAAGATGTGGACCTTCAAGTCAGAATGGGGTCTCACATGGAAGAAGGAGAAAGACGACCAGGCATGGGATAGCCGCGCTTCACTCAACTCTAAGTTCGGCGGCGGCGGTCAGCCACAGGCACAGTTCACAGAGAAGAGCTCACGCGTGTTCCGTAATGCCAACACACTGACATACACCAACAACAAGATCTTTGGTGGTCGTGACTTCTTCAGCGTGATGATTGGTAACGAGAACAACTCTACCTTCCATCAGCAGGCTTTCTCACATACATACATCAACTATCCAGGTAACTTCACCATTGATGATATGCTCAATAACAGAGAGGCAGGACAGGCACTGGCTCCTTCAACAACTCTCTCTGCAAGAGAAAACATGATATCATTCTTCGGTCGTGCCAACTACACACTCATGGACCGCTACCTCATCACCGCTACTATCCGTGGTGACGGTTCTTCACTCTTCGCACAGGGCAGACGCTGGGGCTGGTTCCCATCAGTAGCACTCGCTTGGCGAATGAACGAAGAGGCTTGGTTGAAGGATGTAGATTGGATCTCTAACCTCAAGCTCCGCGCTTCTATCGGTGCTTCTGGTAACAACCGTATCGCTTCAGATATCATCAATGTATATTACGCTACATCAGCAGCATCAGACCGTAACCCTTACTTCAACGGTCAGCCTGCCATCATGCTTAATACAAACACTCCTAACCTCTATAACTCTAACCTGAGATGGGAGACAACAATCACACGAAACGTTGGTCTCGACTTCGGATTCTTCAGAGGTAGAATCAATGGTACCGTAGATTTCTACTGGAATACTACCAAGGACCTGCTCATGCGTACTATCATACCAGGAAATGCAGGCTTCCCTTATCAGTACCAGAACTTCGGTCAGACATCTAACAAGGGTTTCGAACTCTCTCTCAACGGTGTCATCGTAGGTTCAAAGAACTTCACACTCAATGGCACATTCAACATAGCATACAATGCTAACAAGATTGATAAGCTCAATGCTAATGCCTCTGGCTGGCAGACATACAACTTCGGCGGTACTTCACTGCAGGATGCTAACGTATGGCGCATAGAAGAAGGCGGACGCCTTGGTGAGGTATGGGGCTATCGTACTGACGGATACTACACCGTTTACAACCCTGCAACAGGCAAGGGCGACCTCGTGCTCAACCAGGATGGTACATGGGCAATGGCTGATGGCACAACACCAAAGTTGCTCGTTGGCTCACTCGTGCCTGGTGGCATAAAGATCGTTGACCAGAACAATGACAACGTAATAGACGATAAGGATAAGGTTCGCCTCGGCAACACTATAGCACAGTGGACCGGCGGTGTAGGATTCGATGCACAGTATCGTACCAAGATTGGTACATTCGATGCTGCCATCTTCGCTAACTTCTCACTCGGCAACCGTATCCTCAACGCTACCAAGATGCAGAACTCATATTTCTGGGATTCAAAGGCTAACTACAATATCGTATCAGATATGTCACTCGCAAAGCGTTACACATGGGTTGACCCACAGACAGGTCTCAACCTCGTGAACCTCGGTGCAGAGACTGCTAACTACTACGGTGGCGTAGATGCTGTAATGTCTCGTTTGAACGACATCAATGGTAACGCTACTACATTCAACCCTCTCTCAGCTACAAAGATGGTTGTATGCGACCAGTTCATGGAGGATGCTTCATTCCTGCGCATACAGAACATCACAGTGGGATACACACTGCCAAAGAATTGGCTGAAGAAGGTTTATGTACAGAGCTGTCGTATTTACTTCACAGCTTATAACGTAGCTTGCTTCACCGACTACAGCGGTTACGACCCAGAGGTGGACGTTTCTTCAAAGAACAATGCAATGTGTCCTGGCGTTGACTTCGCCGCTTATCCTAAGAGCCGCTCATTCGTTATGGGTGCAAGTCTTTCATTCTAATCATAAGGATAGAGGAAAGGATACACACATTATATATAATATATAAGCAAACAAATATTCAACTATGAATAAGTATATTTCAAAGATAAAAAAGAATGCGGCTCTGCTCTTCGCACTTCCTGTCATGGGCAGTGCCATGCTTGCCAGCTGCAGCCAGTGCGGTGACTTCCTGGATCAGAAGGGTAAGACAAACTACTCCGCACAGGAGGTTTATGAGAGCGTACAGATGACGCAGATGCGTCTCAATGCTCTCTACGGAGCACTGACAACAGACCGTACATACGCTCAGGATCTGGCAGTCAGCTTCTGTAACAATACAGACATAGAGTGTGTCGATGGCTTGTATGCAAACAAGGATGGACGACGCGACAATCTCTCTACATATCGTGGATGGGGTAACTACTACAATAACTCACTCCTTGCAGAGAGCAAGAACTACGATATGTATAACGAACTCTTCGGTATCGTAGGCAACGCAAACCTCACTATTGAGGGTATCAGTGCAAGCGAGTTGTATAACAACGGCGATGCACAGGCAAAGGCATTCCTCGGTGAGGCCCTCACCATGCGTGCCGTAGCTTACTTCGACCTCGTACGTCTCTATGGTGACGTGCCAATGCAGTTTGAAAGCGCAAAGGACGACCTGAGCAACGTAATCAAGGGAAAGACAAACCGCGACGTGATACTCGACCAACTCCTTGCCGACCTCACGAAGGCAGCAGAGTTACTGCCATGGGTTGATGAAATGGGATACACCACAGAGCGCGTGACTAAGGGATATGCTCTCGGTCTGAAGGCTCAGATAGCTCTCACACGTGCTGGATGGGCTATACGTGAGAAGGACATGGGTGCAGACTATGTATCAGAGGCAGATGCTGACGCTACATACCCTACACAGCGTCCTACCGATGCTGTTCGCAAGCAGTATATCAGAATGGCTGCTGATGCCGCTAATGAGGTGATAAAGTCTCAGAAGCATAAGCTCAATCCTTCATTCAAGGACCTCTGGGCTGGCATCGACGCTGCACAGGCTACATACAATGCTGACAAGGAGATTCTCTTCCAGATTCCTTTCGGACTGAACAAGTCTGGTGAGCTCGGTTACTCTGTTGGTATCCGTCTGGAGTATCAGACAGCAGACTTCGGTTACACCAACTCTACCGGTCACATGTCACTCACTGCAAAGCTTCTCTACGATTATGAGAAGAACGATAAGCGTCGTCCTGTGACATGCGGAATGTATTCTATCCGTTCTACAGCAGGTCAGAACTTCAATAAGGAAGGTCAGCGTATTGATAACTTCATCGGCAACAAGCCTTTCGGTATTCCTTGCGGAAAGTGGGACCCACGCAATATGTCAACAGAGTGGCTTAGCATCAACAAAGTGGCTGGCGGTAAGTTCGGCTACGGCATCAACTACGTTAAGATGCGCTACGCACAGGTTCTCATGATGTATGCTGAGGCTGTTAACGAACTTGAGGCTTTGGGTGAGACTTATAACACTGGCGCGATGTCAAAGAACGAGGCTCTCAAGCTTATTCGTCAGCGTGCTGGTGTTGATGATATCACAACAACGGACTGCGACAAATTCTTCACTGCTATCGTAAACGAGAACGCACTGGAGTTTGCAGGAGAAGGCGTGCGTAAGTATGACCTCATACGTTGGAACCTCCTTGCAGAGAAGATTATGGAGACCCGCAATGCTACAGTCAGCAAGAAGCAGATGAACAGCAAGGGCGAGGAAATGAACTGGGATGCAAAGATAGCATTCAAGCTTGTTGATGGTATGGTAGATGAATCTACATTGTCTATCGGTTACTACCAGCAGCAGATAAAGGGCGGCACTGCCAAGGAGAAGGTTTCTGATCCAAAGATTGGCGAATGGAAGACAGCCTTCGGTACAGAAGCAGAAGATCAGCTCAATGATGCTAACTACTACTGCGGCGGACTCATTGGATGCCCTGACTACCAGCCAGAGGTTAAGAACCGTTATATCCTGCCTCTCTCTAACCAGACCATCTCGGCTGCTGGAGGAATGATGGAGAATTCATACGGCTATAAATAATGCAGAATTCATAATGCAGAATTCATAATTCATAATGCATAATTCATAATAATAAGTGAATATGAAAAATATTAAATATATCATAATGCTTGCAGTGATGGCTGTCATCGCATCCCTCACTTCCTGCATGGAGAACAACAACGACTGGGTTGTTGATCCAACAGCCAACGAAAATCGCACGTGGGCACCACTCGAACTGAGTGTGAACAAGGGTGATACATACCTTAATATATATGGATTCAAGGCTACCAACGCAACATCATACGTGGCACAGGTGAGCAAGGTGAACTTTGAAGGTGCATCGGAAGATGAAATCATCTCTTACAAATTCACAAAAGAGGATATGTTCCCAGCAGAGCATCCTGATACTATGACTCTCGGATTCCTTGAGCCAAAGACATCTTACTACGTACGTGTCAAGGCACAGGCAGAGGGTAAGGAAGACTCACAGTGGGTTGAATACGTCAACAAGAAGACTGGCGAGAAGACTGTTAAGACAGAGGCGCCTCAGGCTGCTTCATACAGCGTATCATTCGGTAGCGAACCTCCTACAGAGTTGGCAAAGTACTGGCATGACTTCGGCATGACAATTTATCCTAAGGGTACAAACTTCGAGTTTGATGTCAATAAGAAGAAGTTTGACGATGAAGAGTATCCTGTACGTATGAAGTCAAAGAATGGTTCAGAACTGCGTCTCTCCGTTGCTGGTAAGGGTGTATTGAGCCTCATGGTTCTCTCTGCTAACTCTACACTCAGAAAGGTTGTCGTAACACCTGTTGACGGTACACCAGGCAAGGCACAGACCATAGAGGTGGACAACCAGCCATCAACAAAGGATATGAACCTTGAGAAGGGTAAGTACAGCATCACATGGCCTGACGGACAGGTGAACTTCTATGCGTTCAAGTACGTGCTCGATGATGATGAGGAACCAGTAGAGGACGAAATAGAAAAGGAACCAGAACCAGGTCCTGGTCCTGACTTAGGCTTCGAAGGAACATTCTCATTCGTTGGACTTACGCTTGATGATATTACCACTAACGGCACAACAAGTGAGGAAAGTGGATATATCGGAATCAGCAGCAGTGCAGGTGTAGAAATGACGACAAACCTTAAGAGTCAGGAAAACATCGTTCTCTCATATACCAATAGCGGTGCTAAGACAGGTATCGTACGTCTCTATCCTGACTTCGTATCTATTAATGGTAAGGGTGCTCTTATCAAGATTAACAACCTCAAGGTTGGTCAGACAGTAAAAGTTCAGTTCGCTTCAAAGAATAGTACTGCTACTAATCTCACTGCCAACTCAGGCTGTACGCTTCAGGGCACAGCGTCAAGTACTGGCACTACCGACATCGTTGAGGCTACATTCGTAGCTACAGCATCGTCTATCTCAATCAAGGAGAACGTAGTAGGTTTCAACCTCTACTCCATTAAGGTTATCAAGTAACTTGTAAAATAAACAAAATATGAAAAAGATATTTTCAACAATATTCGTAGCTGCTGCTGCCCTTTGCCTCTTCTCTTGTGCAGAAGACTTCGATGGCAAGGGTTCTAACGACAATGGTCAGGCAGTGCTGAAGGTCGGTAACCACACACAGACCTTCCCTGGTGCCGAAGGTGGTGCTGGTGCTATTCTTGGTGGTGCCGGTGGTACGGTATATACTGTTACCACACTGGAGGATGACGTAAAGAATACGGGTTCACTGCGATATGCCATCAACCAGACAGGCGTACGTACCATCGTGTTCAACGTCAGTGGCGTCATAGAACTGAAAGAACCGCTGGACATCGTCAGCGGTGGTCTCACCATTGCAGGACAGACAGCACCAGAGGGTGGTATCACTCTCTCTGCATTCCCTGTTACCATCAAGGCATCAAACGTAGTGTTGCGTTATCTCCGCTTCCGTATGGGTTCAAGCAAGATAGGCAGCAGCAAGTTCGTGGCTGAGGATGGTGATGCTCTCGGAGCAAAGGACGTGCGTAACATCATGATTGACCACTGCTCTATGTCATGGTCAACCGATGAGTGCGCAAGCTTCTCACGTGTTCGTAACTTCACCCTGCAGTATTGTATCATTTCTGAGTCACTCAAGATGGCTGGCCACCAGAAGGGTAACCACGGTTACGGTGGCATCTGGGGCGGTGTAAATGCTACATACCATCATAACCTCCTTGCTGACCACGACTCTCGTAACCCACGTTTCGACCATGAGTATGTAGGCGGTGCCTTCCGCGGACCTATCGACTACTTCAATAACGTAGTATATAACTGGGGCAGCAACAGTACCTATGGTGGCGAGGTGAAGGAAGGCGGAGCGCCTTTCTACATCAACATGCAGAACAACTACTACAAGGCTGGTACTACATCAAAGCATGCTGGTCGTCTGCTTGATCTCACACACTCTTGTGAGAACTGCGGCACACCATCATCGCCTGGTAAGTTCTTCATCAGCGGCAATATGGTCAACGGCACTGCTGCTGACTGGTCTGCTGTAGAGAATACAACACCGGAACTCCTCGCCTTCAGCACACTATCTCAGCGCTACGTTACAGGACTTACACAGCCTAACAACATGGAGGCAGCTGATGATGCCTATCAGTCTGTGATTAAGTTCTCTGGCGCTTCCTACGACCGCGATGCTGTTGACACACGTGTTCTCAACGGTGTCATAAACGGTACAGGTAAGATTATCAACGACGAGACAGAGGTAGGTGGACTGCCTGCTATCCCTTCTGTATCACGCGCTGCTGACTTCGACACCGACGGCGATGGTATGCCAGATGCATGGGAGACAGCAAACGGACTAAACCCTAACAACGCACAGGACGGAAAGCAGTATATCCTCTCTGCAAAATATACTAATCTTGAGATTTATCTCAACGAGCTCGTTGTCGCTACATTCCCAGAGAATTCTGGTGCAAACGCTACACGTTAGGAATAAAGGCTAAATCAGAAATACAATGAAAAAGATACTATCACTGGTGGCACTGTTTATGGCAGTGCTCACCATTCAGGCACAGGACTTTGCCAAGTACTACGCTGATCTGCCTGCTGACCTGCCGAAGATAAAGCAGGTGCAGCCTGTCTTCATACCAGAGACAACGGTAAAGATTACTGACTTCGGCGGAGTAGGCGATGGTAAGACATTGAATACGGAAGCCATAGAGAAGGCTATCAAAAGTCTTGTGGAGCAGGGCGGTGGACACCTCGTGTTCCCTGAAGGAACATGGAAGACAGGACCTATCACCTTGAAGTCAAAGATAGACCTGCACCTGGATAAGGGCGCTACAATCCTCTTCTCTGAGGATAAGTCCCTCTATGTCAAGGAAGGTTCATCAGGATGTGTGCCTTGCATCAAAGGCTCAAAGGTTATGAACGTAACCATCACCGGCGAGGGAACCATCGACGGACAGGGCATATACTGGCGTCCGGTAAAGAAGGTGAAGGTGACCGCCAAGGAATGGAAAGAGGTAACTGACATGGGAGGTATCGTGCGTGATGAAAACGATGCCAAGAAGGCTATCTGGTATCCTTTCAACCTTAACAACGGAATACCAAACATCGCTGCTACACCAGAGGAGCAGGAGACAATGCGTAAGAACCACCTCATCAATATCACTGATGCCATCAATGTCATGGTGCAGGGTGTTACTCTCCTCAACTCTCCTAAGTTCCATCTCGTGCCAACACGCGTCAAGAACCTCATCATCGACGGAGTGACAGTGAAGTGTCCTCCAACAGCTCAGAATGGTGACGCCTTCGATATCGGCAACACACAGACATGTCTCGTAGTAAACTGCGACATAGACTGTGGCGACGACGGTATCTGTATGAAGGGTGGCGTAGGCGAAGCTGGCGTGAAGGCAGGTCCTAACAGCGACTTCCTTATCCGTCATAACACTGTGCACCACGCACACGGAGGATTCGTTATCGGTTCAGAGTTCTGCGGTGGTATGAACAACCTCATCGTCTATGACTGTGACTTCCAGGGCACTGAGGTAGGCTTGCGATTCAAGTCAGCACCAGGACGTGGCGGTTGGTGTAAGAATATCTACTGCATGAACATACGCATGAACAAAATTATCAAGGAAGCCATCATCTACGAAACAGGATACGCCGACAAGGGCGCTGTCGTTAGCGCTACAGCCAACGATGACAAGTCTGCCTTCTTCCCTGACTTCGGTAACATGGCCATCTGGGATGTCACCGTTGATGGAGCAAAGACAGCCTTCAAGATAGAAGGCCTTCCAGGTCTCCCTGTACACGACATCAACCTCGACAACGTGCAGTTCAAGAACTGTCAGTATGGTCTGCTCTTTAAGAATGCAAAGAACATTCTCATGAACAGTACCGTTATACAGGCAAAGGAGAAGAACCAGATAGACGCAGCTTCATGTAACGGCATCACGTATAACGGCATACCACTCGCAAAGTAATCCGTTCTGCTTTTACGAAAAGCATCACACATTTTATATATATATACAAATCACCGCTCACATCTATCAAGGATGTGAGCGGTGATTTGTTTATACAATGCTGTTGTTATATTATAATGCAGCTAGCCATTCCTTTCCTTTTTTTGTATAAGTCCAAGCAAGGAAAGCTCCAACTACTATTCCTGTCAGAATATATAAGATTGTTATAGGTCCATGACTATTGTTAAGAAAATCTTCCATAGTTGTGCCAGTGATATGTAAACTACAAACTATCAACCCACCTTCTACCAGATGGGGTGTAAGACCAGTACAATGCGACAAGCAACGTAACTAGCAATGCTGAAAAAAAGACTGCAAAAAAAGTATATCCATCCATATCTTTAATAAATTAATAATCTGTTAGCAAAAATGGCAAGTACAACAGTTACAGAAAAACCAATAAGAGTAACGAAGGCATGGATAAACGAAAACTTTTCTTCAACCAATGCTGTAATAGACAAGATTACCGTTGCAGAGAATATTATTTTCGCCATATCATATAAGAAAGAAGCCAACTTCTCTCTTCGTACTGATATTTTTGTTTTCACGTCTCGCTGACTACCTGTTATTTCTTTTACCATAACTAATAAACATTTCTGCTTGCAAAGTTACAAACAATCTTTTTAATCACCAAACAAAATTCTCTAATTCTCCAATTCTTGAAAAAAAAACACCGCCCACATCTATCAAGGATGTGAGCGGTGTTGTGTGTTATATCCTAAATACCCTTATTACATCCTATATCGCCTTCTGGCGGCGTTTTAGGAGTAGGGTGGAAGAATTCTTCATGATTACTGCTGTGCACCAGCAGCGTCAACAGTACCGTCCTCAGAAACGATGACAACCTTACCGTTCTTCACGAACTTATTAACCTTCTTAGCAGCTTTTTCTTCAGCTTTAACAGATGCGGCAGAAGATGCGTCAGCGAACTCTATATCGAGAACGAAGTTAACCTGCTTGTTAGAGAACGTGAATGTGAAAGAAGTAACGGGAGTTTCAAGGTTATATGTGTACTCTGCTGGTGTAGAATGAATCTTACCTACTGCAGAAGCGAAATCACCTTTCTCACCGTTGATTTCAGAGAGTTTACCTTCCTCACCATCCTTATTAGCAGCGAAATAGAAAGTAACACTCTTTATAACCTTTCCTGTAGGAGCTGTGAAAGTATTCTGTGCACCATTTGAGTTCTTTATACTTGAAACACCTTTTATAGAACCTGCAGAAGCGTAAGATTTCTCTGTATTACCTGAAATTTGCATTGTAGCACCATCGGAGTATGTTACAAGATTGGCTGACGCACTATATCCATAGACCTTGCTTGAAGGAGCTACATAAGTACCAGTTGCTGTATTGAGACCGTGGAACTGAACAGTACCACCCTTTGCCCAAATAGTGTATGTGTGACCTTCTTGGAGCTTGTAAACACCTGTGCAGAAAAGATAGTCCTCACCTGGGTTGGTAGCAGTCTGCTTAATAGCAACAGACTCGCCTGCAGTCTGGTCGTAGCAATCGATAGACTTTGTAGAACCTATCTTGTAATAGAGTGTTACATCTACATTCTTTTTTGCCTCAATTACAAGCGCAATGTTAGATTCGTGAGCTGTACCTGTAGGTGATGTCTTTGTAGGTGCATCTGTTACACGAAGACCAATGTAGTGAGTAAATGTCTCACCTGCATAAGTTACAGGACTTGCTGCGTCAGCCTCATCCTTGATAAGGGTTGGAGTTGATTTGTTGTTTGCGAACGATACTGCTGCGAGGTCATTTGTAAAAACCTGAGCATCTGCAAGAAAAGATGTTGCCTGATTAACCTTCAAATCAATGGCATTTGCAGCAACTGCCATCATAGTGGCTGAAATAAGTGTAAAAATTTTCTTCATTTGATAATAATTAAGATGTTAAATTAAATAACTAAACCTTCCCATGCTTTTAGATGATGGGAAAGTTTAGTTGTTTTATGTTATTATGATTTTATTTGCGCCATTTAGGAGCACCGATACCCTTTTCTACAAGAACGTTGTTGAAGTTCTTGAATTTGAGGTTAACCATATGACCCTGATAATCAGGACGTATGTTAGCATCAACGTTAGTTAAAGTACCATCGATACCATCACACATGTGATCGTAGTGGTTAACCTGTGCTGCATGAACACGTGGGTTAGGCTGAACCATCAACTCCTGAGCAGAGATGCCAGAGTTGATAATCTTCAGACCTTCCTTACCAGTAGGACCATATGTAACATCGTAGTTCTTATCGAGTGAGCCGAAGGTATTCTTAGACTCGTTGCTGAATGCAGATGCTACTGGGTTGAAGATTTCGCCACCAGCCTCGTTGAAGTTGTCGCTTGTAGAGTAGTTGTTCTCGAAGTCGAGAGTAACCAGACCAGAACCGTTTATGGTACGGATGTCACAACCTACGAGGTTCATCTGACGATAGTCATCACCTTCCTGACGTGTCTGTACGAAGAGGTTGTTGCGCAGTGTGAACTTAGAGCCACCTGGGATCCAACGCATGTTGAACATGTAGTTAGATGTAGATGTGGTGTTGAAGTTAACGATGGTGTTGTTCTCAAGAGTGATGTCATAGTAAACATCCTCTGGCCAATCTATAGACTGCTGCTTGTTGTGGTTGAACATGTAACCGAGGGGGTTATCAAAGAGAGTGCAGTTCTTCATAGTGAACTTCTTCCAGATGTTGATAGTTGGGTTAGCCTCTGGGTTAGCGTGGAAGTAGTTGTAACGACGACCACTTGTAGAGTAGTAACCACCATTGTAGAAGTCACAGTTGTCAACAGTGAACTCATTGATTGTTACACCGTAGTTAGCCTGTACACGATAGAAACCACCGATGATACCCTGGAATGAACAGTTCTTGAGTTCGAACTTATCAAGTACAGAGCCCATACCGCTTGAGTACATGTTCATGAAGTAGCTATTAGTTAAATAACCGTCACCAGCATTACCAGCCATTGGGATAGCGAAGTCGATGTCCTCAACGATGAATTTGTCGATGTCGATGACAATCTGTGGGTTCTCAGAACCAATAGGCATACGACCGAGCATGAAGAATGCAGGAGAGCTACCATTTCTACGAAGAGCATTTGTATCGTAGAGGAGGACTCGAGCACGTGGCTTGCCGGCAGCGATGTCAGCAGGGTCGGTTGCAAGCTTGAAGCCCTTGTAAACCTGAAGACCAGCTGTTACATAGTAAGTCTCACCACCCTGTAAATAATATGCTTGATTCTCTGCGTACTTGTTGTTTGTCATGAAGTCCTCAATGATAGGTTGGATAGGAGTAGCAGCTATAGGGAGAGAAAGAGCCTGCTCTACACCATCGATAACAGCATGCATAGTATCCTGAGGAGCAGCCTGAAGCACGATAGGTGCACCAGGAGTACCCTTTGTACGTACTGTGATGTTAGTGTTGTACTGAGCATCTACATAAGAAAGTGTATCAGCAATAGTCTGGTCAATAACCCACATGTTATATACTGAGTTAGAGTCAAGACCGTTAACAGTGATTACAGCCTCATTGTTTTCATCGAACATGTCATCAGTGAGTTTGAGCTTTCTGAACTCTGTTGGTACCTTCGCATCAATGTTTGAAGATGAAGGCTCAATGATAAGGTAGCTTACGTTCCATACCTTTTTGCCATTGACCATAGACCATCCGAAGTGCTCATTAAACTCCTGAAGTTCATCACTAGTGTATTGAGTTGTCTTAGGTGTTACGCCCTGGACATCGTAACTTCTGTTGAGGTAGAGTTTGAAGGACTCCTTTGTAACATCACTTTTCTGGGATATGATATTTGGAGTTTTATAACGATCTCCCATCTGTATGGTGCAACCCTCATCGTAGTGGTGAAGGTCATCGCCTACACCGAACCACTTAGAGTGGTGTGCCTCACCTCTCTCAGAGAGAGCACGAATTGCAAAACGATAGAGTCTTGAATATTGGAGATGTTTAATGATGAGCTCATCAACATTCTGTCCGTAAATTACAGTATCCTTCAAAGTGTTTCTGTGGTTCTGTGGATCAAACCAAGACTCTGCAGTACCTTTGGCAACCGACTGCTCTGGTGAATACATGATTTCGTAACCTACAGCACCTTCTATACGTGTCCAGTAAAGGTGAGCAGTATTGAGTCCTTCAACCTTACAAAGGTATGGATCGTTAGAACCAGCCATAACCGTATATTGTGTACGGAATATAGGCTGTGCCAGACGGTCAGACTCAGGCTCGAAGATAGGCTCTTTTTCACTACAAGAGAATGTAGCGAAAGAAGCAAGAAGAGCCATTGAATATAATAATATCTTTTTCATATTTGCTTTCTGTTATTATTTACCGTAACCATAGTAGTTCTTATAAACACCAGCAGCGCGGGTGATGGTCTCCTTTGGAATAGGGAGGAGATAGCGAACGACAGGAAGGTCAGATGGGTTAGGATTGAATGGAGCAGCCTGAATCTCTTCCTCTACACCATCGCGAACGATATAAACCTTTCTCTTAGCGTCACCCGTCTCACCACCGTGGATGAATCCATAGAATGAGTAGAGCACCTGAGCACGTGGATAGTCGTTGTCTGTGTCATACCAATCAAAGAAACCCTTGTCGGTATTCTTCATCTCGTCTTTCTTAATATCAGCACCTACAGTACCAGGCTCTGGGATAGGAGTCCACTGTGACTGCTTTGCAAATGAATAGTTGTTTTTCAAATACTTGAAGAACTTGTCTGCTGTCTTGTAGTCATTGGCAGGTTTCTTGTCTGAAGCCTTGTTGTAAACGTAGATACACGGAAGCTCCTTGTTGGCAAAGAATTCTTGGTCCTTAGGATTCTGTACATAGCAATAGTAGAGTGTAGTAGGAAGGAGAGACTTTTTGAGATCACCTACAGTTTGACCAAATGCATTATCTCCAGGGATAGCATTCATGATTTCGTCTGCTGTATATACCTCTGTCTCTGAACCATAATAGTCAATGCCATCGTAGGCCATTACGTTAGACTCGTTGGTTGCATCAGAAACTCCACCCATAGAGTTTGATGTAGTCCAGAAAGTGAAGAATGTGTGGTAGAGTACCTCGGCGAGCATGTTGTTGCGCACGAGGTCTTTCCAACGGCTATTTTCACCAGCAAACTCCCACTTGCGCTCGTTGAGGATGTCCTTAAGGAAACCATCGTAATCAGAAGCGTATGTATTAGGAGCAGTAACGCCAGAACCCATGTATGCACGGTTACGTACTTGCTGTACTGCATCCTTAGCGTCATCACTTACAGTACCATTGAGTTTAAGGTCTGCCTCAGCGAACATGAGGAGAACATCTGCATAGCGAAGGTATGGGTAGTTTATACCTGTGTTGCTTGAAGATGTCTTGTTGTAAGCACTTGTAGAGTTCCAAAGCTTAGACCACTTATTGTTAAAGAAGCTATAACTGTTTTGAATCTTAGGGATACCGTCGTATGTGTAGTACCACCAACCATTCTGAACATCACGACGCTGATCGCCTTTCTTGAACGAGTAGTAGTAGAACTTTGATACCTGCTGACCACCGCTGCACTTACCCCACTGGTACTCAGTAGCACCACCAGTCTCTTCAAATTTTGGACCTTGGTTGTAACCAATGTTACCAGAAGCTTCAACAGCGAAAGGCAATTCGAAGATTACATCATCTGTATTATTGACTTTGAGGTTGCACTCGTCAACGAATACTTCCTGATAAGACTGTTTGAGACTATGTGTATTCGCATCCATGACCATCTTTGCATAGTCATGAGCCTGTGTAAGAAACCATTTCTCAAGTTCTTCTGAAGGTTTGCCCATGTAGCCGTAAGTATCTGTGTCATCATCAGCGTGACGGAGAGAGTAGCCTGCAGCCTGAAGAGCTATGCGAGAGATGAGAGCCCAACAAGCCTCACGTGAAGGACGCTCAATACCGTCTGCAATATCGGCTGTCATCTTCATCGTAGGAGCTGCTGCGATAAGATCCTCAATGATAGTCTTTGCTATAACGTCACGCGAAACGATGGCAGGTGTGAAGTTCTCTGTTACAGATGTTGGTTGCATTGTGAAAGGAACATCGCCCCAGTAGCAGATAGCTTCATTGAAGAGCATTGCGCGCATGAATTTTGCCTCACCCATATACTGCTGGAGAGTAGCGAAGTCTTCGTTGTCTTTATTGTAGATAGGGCTAGACTCAAGATAATGGATGAAGTTGTTGGCATTCTCTACACCACTATAAAGAGCATCCCATGCACTCTTTGCGTCAGAGCTGGCGTCTGTCATGTCGTAACGCTTAGGTGTATTAGTTTGCTTGGTGGCAGAACTATTTGCACAGAAATCAACATCAGTGTTGAAAATCAGGGAATAAGTAAAGGTGTTGCCGAATGCTTTGCCTTCGAGAATGCTGGCAGTAACACCATTGAGTGCTGTGCCTACATCCTTTGTGGACCCGAAGATTTTTTCTGGATTGTGCTTTGATGGTGCATCGACGTCAAGGAAGTCGTTGCAAGCAGTGAGAGCCAGAACACAGAGTCCACTGATAAATATATTTCTTACTTTCATAATATATTTCAGTTACGTTAGTTGTTTTTAGAAATCTACGTTGATGCCGAAAGACCATGTACGACTACGTGGGTAGCGGTTGTAATCCATAGAAGGAGTGAGACCAGACTGTACGTCAACCTCTGGGTCATAGCCAGAGTAACCAGTGATAGTGAAGAGGTTACCTGCAGAAACATAAGCACGAATCTTGCTTAGGCATATTGCCTTTGCCCACTTCTTTGGAAGTGTGTAACCAATGGTTATGTCTGTGAGACGTAGGAAAGAACCATCCTCAACAAAATAAGTATTGATAGTATTTGCTGTAACGTCAGCTGGGTTCCAAAGACTCTTATTAGCATTCATGGCAACAAACTCATTCCAATCATGATCACTCTTGAATGAAGCATAGTCATCATGGTTACCGCTATCTAATGTATAGGCATAGCGATTGTCACGACAGAATGAAGCAAGTACATTGCTATAAGATGTGCTTGAACCTGATGAAGAAGAAAGAGCATATGCAGTTGCATTATAAACGTCAAAGTTCAGCATGTATGAGAAGTTCATTGTGAAGTCCCAATCTTTATACTGACCAGAGAAACCGAAACCGCCTTGCCACTTAGGGTTGGTATTACCGATAATCTGTCGGTCCTTGGTAGTGATTTTACCATCGCCGTCAAGATCTTTAAACTTCATCTTGCCAGGCATTGAAGGATCGCCAGAATGAGAAGCAGGCATTACGTCTGTTGTCATTTCTACAACGCCATCTTTGAGTTTGTACTCAGGTGTTGATTTTGAAAGTCCTGACTCCTGGAAGTCTGTCATCTTGTATGTGCCATCATATACGTAACCATAAAGAAGACCTACCTCTTCTCCTACCATGAGTGGGTAGTCATCCTTTCCTGACGAATAGAAACGATTAGAAGAGTTGGCAATGCTTGCCTGAGCATCTGTAGCATTGAGGGCTACAATCTTCTGCTTGTTATGACCCATGGTGAGGTTAGCAGAGAGTACATAATCCTTGCCACGTAGGATGTCGCCGTTAATAGTGAGCTCGAAGCCGTTGTTAGTTACGCGTCCGATGTTCTGCATCTGCTTGCTGTAACCAGCAGTTGTAGAAATGGTAGAGGGATAGAGAAGGTCACGTGTAGTGTTCCAATAAACTTCAGGAGTAACTGTCAGACGACCACCGAAGAACTGCATATCGAGAGCAAGGTTACGTGTAACTGTGGTCTCCCACTTAAGTGTTGTATTAGGATATGTAGAAGGTGATGTGTAGTACATTTCACCATACTGACGTGCCTCGCCGTAACCAGGACCACCCTCTACAGACATTGTGTAGAGATAACGCCACATGTCGTTAGAGATATTGTTATTACCAACGAGACCCCATGCAAAACGAAGCTTCATCTGATCAATCCACTTAACATCCTTGAGGAACTTCTCTTGCTTGGCATCCCATGCAGCAGATACAGAAGGGAACCAACCCCACTTGTAACCCGAAGCAAACTTAGAAGAGCCGTCACCACGCAGTGTAGCAGAGAAAAGGTACTTGTGATCGTAGTTATATGATACCTGACCGAAGAAAGAAGCTGTGCGGTCAGCTGTAGAAACCTCTGAAGAAGAGATGTATGGAGTACCAAGTCCCATATTGTCGAATGCCGACTGAGCCTTTACTGTACGGTCAAAATAACGGTTCTTCTGAACAGTCTCCTTATACTGAGTGCTGTATATCTCTTGACCAAGAAGGAAGGAGAAGTTGTGAAGTTCCTTGATATCCATAGAATAACTCGCAGTATTAGTCCAGGTGTAAGACTGGATAGTACGCTTAGAAATTTGAGCTACAGGCTGTGAGTTGTACTTTTTGCCTTCACTTGTAAGAGCACCCCAGTAACGTTGTTGGTCACGGAAAGTGATAGAGTAATTGCCTTCAGAACGGAGTACGAGACCTGCGATAGGTGTCCACGAGAGAGACAACTTGTTATTGAAATTGTAAGAGTGCTTCTTCTGTACGTTTGTTGCAATATCTGCTACAGGGTTTGTTGCATCAAATTTGTTCTCCTCATCTGAGTCCACCCACTTAGGATTACGACTTGCAAATTGGCGGAAACCCTTTGTTGGAACATACTTCAGTACATCAATGATACCGCCTGTACCAACGCCCTCGCCACCAGCTCCTTCATCACGACGATAGGTGATTGTAGGGTTGTAAGACAACTTGAGGTTCTTGTGAAGGTTTGTGTTCAACTTAAAATTTAATACTGTACGGCGTACTCCAGAACCAACGATTATGCCCTTGTCCTCTGACTGTGTGAGAGAAAGGTCAAATTTTGTTGTCTCGTTACCGCCGCCAATCTTCACGTTTGCCTGATAAGAAAGTGGAGTTTCGTTCATAACCTCATCCTGCCAGTCAAGTGGAGTAAGAGTATTGTAGATGTCCATGTCATATGGAGTACCAAAGTTGTATCTCCACTGACGAGCCCATGTGTCAGTACCTTTTTTATTAGCAACTGCCCGATCCCATGTGTATTCTACAAATGAAGGGATGTCCATGAGGTCAAGTTTTTTTGAAATGTGTGACAGTGTCAGACGACCATTGAAAGAAACCTTTACCTTACCTGCCTGAGCAGACTTGGTAGTAACAACAATAACGCCATTAGCACCTTTAGCACCATAGATGGCAGTAAGAGAAGCATCCTTCAAAACATCGATAGAAGCAATATCACTTGGTGGGATATCGTTGATGCTAGACTGCTGGAAACCATCCACGATGTAGAGAGGTTCGTTAGACTGTGTTACTGACGTAGCACCACGAACGCGGATGTTGATGTCACCACCTGGCTGACCATCGACAGATGTTACCTGTACACCAGCAATCTTACCTGTCAGTGCCTCTGCAGCAGATGCTACTGGTACAGCGGCAAGCTTAGCACCAGAAACAGAACCTACTGCACCAGTAAGATCCTTACGTGCCTTAGAGCCGTAACCGATGGCAACGACTTCGTTAAGAGTAGTAGCATCATCCTCAAGGATAACCTTGATATCTGTCTTGCTACCAACCTTTACACTGGCAGACTTCATACCAACGTATGAAATCTGCAAATCATGGGACGTTGACTGCATCTTAATGGTGAAGTTACCGTCGAAGTCGGTGATAACACCGTTCGTCGTGCCCTTCTCCATTACGGTAGCACCAATAATTGGCTCACCCGCGCTGTCCACAACGTTACCCTTTACCTGCGCCTGTAC
>JAGHTW010000103.1 GCA_018065145.1 Candidatus Prevotella equi | reverse complement strand
GGTCAAGCAATGAATCACTCTCTATCAAAGGAAGAAGTATGGTGTCCAGCAAATCCTGATATGATATCTGTATGAAATGTTTGTCTGTGGCTGTTGTCTCTTTATCTATTGCGTCAGGTGTAAGAAGTACAAACAACTGCACCTTGTTTGGAGATGAAGTTGTATGACATGCTGTATAGTATCGTTCTGTCTGGCATTTATCATCATAACCAGTACGTAATTGGTTTTTCTTAGCCTTAGGACCATTTTCCTTTTGCGTAACTTTATTTTCCACGACTATTTCCAGTTCGTCAATGCCCTTAACACCACGGATAGCACACTTGATATAGATGTCCAATTCATCTTCACATGGTTCTGATACATTACACCAATTTGGATTTGTATAGAAATAGTTGCCGGCAATTTCCTTAATCTTCTTTTCTGCTTTAATTTCCTTGATTTGAAAGTCTAATGTACGCGAAATAATCGCAATTTTCATATCGGCAGGTATCGGAGAGTTGTTAGCATAAGCAGTTGCTGTTAACTCTCTATTGACAAGAACCTGTAAGAACCACATTAGTGGTGATTCGTTCTTGTTACAGTTAACATCATCACCTTTAAGGAGATTCGACCAATAAGCACTATGCGGCTCTTCTGCACGTGCAATGCCCAGCTTCTCCATGTAAGATTTACGTGAGTAGTATGACTGCAGTTTTCTGTTCTCTGCATTCTTTCCATACTCTATCAACATTTGTTCTATTTTTGTTGCCATTATATTTTCATTTATAGTTTTAACAATGCAAAGGTGCGTTAGGTTTTACAATTATTTGATGGTGCATGTATCATATATGAACTTCATCACCACTCTCTGCTGCATACAGCTTTCAATAGGATAAAGCTTATACATGCCATTGAATACGATACGCTGTTCATCCCAATCAAATGCCAATACAGGATATTCTTTGCTTTTTGGAGCTTTCAGTATCTTGTCGAAGAAACATCTCTTTAGAGTTACATTTTCTGGCACTACGGACGAGACAAGCAAATAAGAGGAGAACTTTGGTTCTGGAACTGGTTGCCCTAACGGCTTGAAATCCTTAATGATTTCGTCATCTTGAACAAGGACATCACCTTTGGTCATCTCGGTTTCAGCAGAATCTATAGTCTCATATACCAGTGCATCTGCTGACAAATCAAAATTATTGGCAGTATTATGACAACTCAGTTTGCCAAAGAGAGAATCAAGTTCGGTGGTTACCTCCGACATCTTGCAATCATCAATGCGGATACTGTCACCTTTCTTTATGCATCCTCTATCCTTATAGAAGGAAAACTCCATAGGAATGCCCATTCCGCAATGAAGTTCATTTAACTTGCTATGCTGAAACCCGCTATGTGGCGCAGCTGTGAGGACTTCTGTATCTCCGTCTCCTCCTGACAGAAAAGGTCTATTTGTTCGAAGGACGATGGCGTACCATTGACGATATGTTCTATCGTAGCCTTGCGCAGCACGTTCTCACACTGTCCTCCGCTGAAGTCGTAGCGTAAGGCAAGGGTGTAAGCCTCCTCATCGGTGAGGCAGGTAAGCATGGACTGCCAGATATGTGCACGCACGTCGGCATCGGGCTTGTTGAATGCTATCTTGATGAGGAAACGGCGCATGAAAGCTTCGTCAAGTCCCTTCTCCGCCATGTTGGTGGTGCAGATCATGATGCCCTCGAAGTCCTCCAGCTCCTGCAGAAGGATGTTCTGCATGCTGTTGAGCATCTTGTCTGAGGAATGGTCCACCTTCTCCAGACGCTTGCCGAGGATGGCATCGCACTCATTGATGAAGAGGATAGGCTTCTTGTCTGCATTCTTGCAGAGACGCTTGTAACGCTCGAAGATAGCCTTGGTGTTCTTCTCTGACTCGCCCACGAACTTATCCTTCACACGGGAGATGTCTATCATGAGAAGGTTACGCTCCGTCTCCCTTGCCAACTGTCTGACGAGTTCCGTCTTTCCCGTACCGGGACCGCCATTGAGCAGTACAGCCACACCGGTGCGCATACCTTCCTCTGACAGGCGCTGCTGTATCTCGCGGAAATGCTCCTCGTCGAGGATGTGACGCAGACGGTTCACCTGCTCCTGCTCGTGCGTATTATAATAAAGGTGCTTGGGCTTGATGGTCATGAAGGATACGAGATCGCGGTCTGATGCCTTCGACTTGTTGCGGTAGAGATTCTCCGTAGGTGTGAAGCCAGGAATGAGCGTATCCCTTCCTTTCTGCGTAAGCTTCAAGCGTCTGAAGTTGGCGATGCCGTCTTCACAGTAGTATTCTATCCATTCCTTAACGAAGAACATGTGCTTGCCCGAAGCCAGTGAGCGGCGCATCATTCCGCACTCCCAATCGTTTGGCATGTAGTTGTCAATGTCACGTGACGTAATGCCCTCCTGATCCGTTTCGCCGTACATGGCATAGTCGGCGACCAAGAAGAGCAGAATATACTTATCGAAGATGCTTCCGTCCAGAGTGAGTACCGCCTTGCTGATAGGCAACTCTGGGTTATGCCTTACGAGATCCATCATCATGCACTGCGTCTCTCTCACGCTCATGCTACTTGAAGGCGTCATGTTGTCAACAACCGATCCGAGACGCTCCACAAGAGTCTGCTCCGTATATCCGTCAAGCGATTCTGGCTCATAGACCTCATTGTGGCGTATGCTGTTGATGACGTTATCGCGGAGCATGTATGCCTCCACTTCCTGACAGCGCTGGTTTGTCATAGTGACGCGAAGCCAGCGTCTTTCATTCACCAACTCCTCCACCTCGTCACTGTATGTCATCATGGTAAGGCGTGGAACGTTGAGTTTCTGTGCAAGGTCGCGCCATGAGAGCGCTACGCCGTCTTCTATAAGGAAGGCAAGTACGATAATCTGAATCTGCGTCATGTTCAGACGTTCACGCAGATACTCCATGGCACTCGG
>JAGHTW010000218.1 GCA_018065145.1 Candidatus Prevotella equi | reverse complement strand
ATGCCACGTACATTAGTAGGCCAATAACGTGGATTCTGACCAGTATAGATTCTGCCACTCTTGAACACGTTATCACGGTTGAAGATCAATTCGATGGCATTAGAATAGGTACAGCTTGAAGTATAGAAGCCACCAGTAGTATAGTCAGGAGAGATTACCTGTCGGTTCATAGGAACGAACATACGACTGTGGTTCACCTTCGACTCAAACATCCAACCCTCGATACCATCAATGGTTGTCATGTAGTTCTTGGTGTTGGTAAGCAATTCGCTGCATTCATATTCAGAAGGCATACGCCAGTTACCACCAAGGTTGGTTCTTGCTGCATCATGAGCAAGGTCTAACGAACTGCTTCCCCAATCCTTATTGAGATAACGATCCTGAGTAAAGAAGTTATAGTCAATGGTAAAGTCACCCGAAGGAGGAAAGCCTTCGGTCTCACCCCATGGGAAGAGATAACCAGGATCCAGCAAGCCAGTAGCACCCACGTTCATAGTAGCCCACTTTGCGCCAGAAGGCAAGCCAAGGTCAACGAACTCTACACCGTTAAATGGGTCTGTGTCAGATACGACGACAGATACAGTCTTCTTGAAATCTGAGCCATCAAGGGCAGCAAGGGTGATAACTGCACTACCATTGGCAACAGCAGTAATGACACCTTCCTGGGTAACGGTTGCAACTGACTCATTGTTTGATGACCACTCTATTGTAGCCGATGATGCAGCATCAGGGAGAATCTGGTTGATTGTAACTGTGGCTGTCTCACCCTTCTTGATGCACAAACTATTATTTGATAGAATCAAGTCTGCTACCTCTGCATCGGTAGAAGAAGGCTCGTATGTAGATGATGAACCTTCTGCCCAGTCAGTCATGTCGGTAGTGAAGGTAATCACGTCCTCAGTGTCACGAGTCAACAGGAAGTTATAGACATAACGCTTGCCAGAAACAAGATTAGGCTCTTCCACACGGCAAATCTTTCTGTTCACGCCAGTAAAATCAGCAACCACCTTATCGTTCTGGATTACCTGATAACCGACCTTGAACTTCAACTTGCCATCCGTAACAGGCAGAATGTTCCAATAGATATTGTTGGAAGCATACTTGCCAGTCTGACTGAATGAGCAAGGAAGAGAATTGCCAAAGCTGTAGTCCTTGGTGTAGATATTGTTGATCTCCCAAGAGCCTACACCGCCAGTAGCATCAGCAAAGCTGTAAGTACCATCGCAAGGTGCGCTCAACTCGATGGATGTAACCTTGTAAGTCAGCTTCTCTGTCTTGTCCTTGGCTTCAGCTGACACAGAAATCTGTGAAAGCAGATGCTGGAAAGTAAGAGGATAAGGGATTGTCTTCACGCCAGCGAGAACAGTTGCTGCTACAAGGTCTTTCTCGCCAGCCCAATCTGCATAGGCATAATGAGGCACCTTGTTGGCATCACGGCTAACAGTACCAGGATCACTGATAGCATAGAAGCTTAACGTGTTGGTTGTTGGCCAGTAATAAGGAGTGCTTGAAATGAACAAACCCTGAGTGTTGTCATAGACATACTGAACATTAGCGAAGAATGTTGTGTTGTCTGTGTTGATAGCATCCACGGTGAACTTGCTCAAAGAAGTGATAGTTGCACCTGAGCGAGTCATAGGCTTGTTTGCCGACTGAGTGGCAAAGGCGATGGTGTTGTTGTCAACTGAAGGCAAGGACAGCTGTTCGTCCTCGGAGCACGAGGTCATCAGACCCAATGCGATAGCTGAAAGAAAAAAGATTTTCTTCATGTAATTGAAATTTGGTTTAATTGTTTTACTTGTTGATGATCACTATAAAGGAATATCGTGTGTTTCTGAGTTGCCCCAATTCTCCAAAGAGATTTCAAAACCTCCCGTAGTGTCCTTCTGATTGACCGAAGTGGTATCGTCGGGTTCTTCCCAGCCACCAATCACACCACCATGGGGGCAAGTACACTCACGGTCATAATAATCGTCCTCGCATGACAGAATAGCCAAAGATGCCATCAGCACCAGAAAGGACAAAACAGGAAGTCGTTTCATTATGAGATTTTTACAGTTGGGAATACGTTTTAGAATGAGAGTACAACACATGTGTTGCGGTTCGCCTGTACTGGAGAATAGTCATCAATGCCACCTTCGTGAGAGGTCTTGATGTTCTCTGAAGCCACACCACGGTCACGCATCAGACGCATGATGTATGCAGCACGCTTGCTACTGAGCGTTTCGTTTATAGAATCCGTACCTGTTGCAGAATCTGCTGCACCAATAATCCGAACCTTCAGATTGTACTTCTTTGCCACCTTTGCAAGCTCATCAATATTGAGTAGCTGAGAAGCGTCGGTCAGATGATCCGTACCGATATTGAAGAAGAAGTACACTGGTGCACCGATAGGCACTGTACCATCCCTCATGGCTATCAGATAAGCAATCTGAAGCTCATCAAGTTCTCCATTATAGAAAGCATCCATAGCCTTTTCGGTTTCTTTGTCGTAACCCTCGCCACGCTTCAACATAGCCTTTGGCATGTTCTCAGGATTGCCATCCCAACCTTTATTATTGAGTCGCGCACGCAAAGAGTTCAGTCCAGAATAGTCGTTACGAGGGAATAGAGCCTTACTCTTATCCCTGTTGTTGAACTTGTTACCGTAGAGGTCAAGCAGTCCTTCCATTTCGAGGATCTTCTGATATTCTGCCAGAATCTTCTCGTTTTCCTTATTGGATTTCCTGAGCATTCGGTTATTGTTACCAAGGCTTTCTGCATAAGAAAGCAACCACTCGTTCTGAGCGATATATGGCTTTGCATCCACGATACGCTTATAGCCAGCCTTGCCCAATGTGAATGATAGACCGGCAGACAACGTCAGCATGTTATCACCGAATTTTGAAGAAGACCCTACGCCATCGAAGTTCTTTGCAGTGGTCATTCCACTGAGTTCCGCAACAAGGTGCATACGGTCATTCAGACGATAACGGCACTCCAATCCGTAAGAGAATGTGAAGGGATGGCTGCCACTTGCATGACCAGGGCACATACAGGCAGAACTCCAATCAGGATTGTAGATCATGCCCACTCCAAGGTAAGGAATCACATCCCATCGAGAGAGACCGATGTCATTGCAGTTGATCCCAGAGGTAAGGTTGTAGAGAAAATCCGCATGAATGAAATGATAATCCATAGATTTGAACTCACCATTCTTAAACGAAAGTCCCTGATAAGCCACACGTCCACCGACTGCAGGAGTGAACCACTTACCTAACCCAACCTGAAGAGCAGGAGAAAGACGGTCGAACACATCACCGCAGCCGATTGGCGTTCCCAGAAAAGCTGAAGCTCCGCCCTTTATTTCAATGAACCAATTTTTACCCCAGTTGGCTGCTTCGCTTACATTCTTGAGATATGTGGGTTTCAGTGTCTGGAGATAATACTCCGAAGTGACACCTACCTGCTTAACGATACTGTCAGATGTCGTAGTGACATCGCTTGCCTTTACTGACATGGCAGAAAGGCACAATGTGGTAAGGAATAGAATTTTTCCTGTCATAATTGTGATTGTTTGATTTTCTTATTTTTGAATACTGTATTACATTTTCTTGCGTCTTCCAGATGGTCGGCACATGCGTCGAGCCATAGCGAGAGAACGTCGGGCAAACATACGGTCGTCCTCGTCATCACGCTTTCGCCATCCACCGCCAGGACCACCGCCACCGCCTCCGTGAGTCTGTGCAATGGAAGTAGCCTGTTCCACATACTCGCACATCAAGGCAAGTGCCACGGTAGCCACATGGTTGCCGTCAGTTGCCAGTTGTTCGAGAAGCGTATCTCCGAAGACGGCTTTTGCTTCTTCTGGTAGCCGTTGATAACATGAAGTGAACTCATGCATCATGGTACCGGCAAGCAGCTCGTTCATGACTGCGCCCTTGCTGTGAGCCCAGTCCTGTTCGGAAGCTGTAGCCTTCGCTGCCAGTTCAGAAGCCTCCTGTTCAAGGGCATCCCTGTTCTGACGAAGATTCTCAATCTCCTGAGCAGTAGCAGAGAGTTTGGCTTCTTTGTCTGCCAGTCGCTCTTCCACGTCTGCCTTGCGGTTTTCAAGATCCTGTATCTTCTGAGCCATCTCCTGACTGATGGCATCGCCATTCTTCTGGAGTTCACGCATAGGAGCAAGTTCCTTTTCGAGGTATTCCTTATCCTTGGTAAGATGAGCAATCATAGAGGTAAAGCTCTTATGCTTGGTCATAGCAGTAGCCAGTTCCTTGTTCAGATCGTCAATAGCCTTTTGCAGGTTGTCTCGACGTTCTTCAAGTGAATCGCATTCCTGGTTCAACCATCGGCGGTAAGATTCTGTAGTATGTCCACGAGCACCAGTAAGCACCTTACTTGTACCACGTGCCAAGCCCCACTTCTTGTTCACTTCTGCCAACTCATTATGGAGTTGCGTAATGAACTGTTTGTACTCAGGCTTGGTGTGACCATGGAACACATCCTTATAGCTGATTCTGCCCTTGTCATTGACTGGCACAATGCTACAGTGAGCATGAGCTGTGGTTTCATCAAGATGCACCACAAAGTCGATGATGTTCTCCTCACCAAACTTTCGTGCTACAAAGTTGTATATGTCCTGTGCCCATTTCTCGATCTCAGGCATACGCTGGATATGGTCATTGCCACATTTAGCTTCAAAATCTACCTCTTGATTGCCAAAGGCGAGTTCTGTCATTCGGTCATGAGAACCACCGAACACGAACTTCACCGCTGTACGGATATTAGGATTACTGCGCCCGATATTCGGGTCTCTGATGCCACGTTCGGCAAGGAGTTCTGCCATACGTACATCGAGCGGTCTGGTCTTATCTACAGGAACAATCCTGCCACCCTTCACAATCTCAAAATTGAGGTGTTCACGGCTACGGTCATAGTTCCCTTCCTTTACCGCCATTTCATAGCCCTTATCCGTCCATCGTCGAAGAACCTCATTGCTGATGTCACCGACACCAGCACTGGCCTTTATGTCTATGACCTGTCTGTTTATACTATCATTAGCCATAGTAATTCGTTTTAACGGTTTAACTTCCATTTTCAAGTATCGGTAGCCTACAAGAAGGCATTATTCTCCAAGGAAAACCTGACCCTGCTTGCAGTTTATCTGGTCAGCCCACCGTTCGATGAAAATCGATACGGGTAGTGGGCTTCCCGATACTTGAAAAATATGGCACGTGCAAGCACGTCGCCTACGGTTTACTCGCTCCCTTCAGCGGAGTCGTGACGAAGCGTTTCACCTTCGGAGAATGCGTCAGCACTTTCGGTCGTTTCAGAAGCGTCCTGTGGCGTTTCTGAGGACTCCTCGGTACTTGTTACCGCAGCTGTGCTTCTAAGGCTCTTGGGAGAGTACCCAGAGGGCTTAGGAGGGTTGACGAAGTAGTTGGATCCATCGGAGGGCGCATAGTGCTCGTAGATGCAGTCAAGGAGAGTAACCTCTGCCTTGGTGTAAGCCTTGTTGACGGCATCCATGTAGCTTGGCTTGACGTTGTCACGTAGTGCCATGGTGATAATGCCAAGTGCATCGATGACGCGATGCCAGTTCCAAAGGTGATCTTTGCCGAAGAGAAGAGTGACTGAGTCGGAAAGCTCATCGGGCACATTATCTTCTCTGTTAAGAAGATGATAGATGGACGATGCCAGTTCATTGAACATGTACGCCTGGTGTTGAAGCACATGCCGTACAGGAGCACCGCCCTCACCTTGCTGGCGAGCAACCTCCATCTTCATGGAGTAGTAGCGATCGTAAGAATCTGCCACTTCGCGTGCAGAGCTGCGTCCTTTGATGAATCTGGCAAACTGCATACAGCAGAAGTCAAGGACATCGTCAGCCGAATCGACATAGAGAGACAGACGCTGCTGAAGGTTGACGGTGAAGATATAGCTCTTCACGAAAGGCTTGTACGAAAGTTGTCCGAGAGCCACAAGCCCCTCCACAAAGGAGCGTACAGTGGCACGCTGCCATTTCCACTTGCGTGCAAGCTCAGAGATACTGGCAACGAACTGTCCGGGAACAAGCGTTTCCTGACGTTCGCCATTGGAAGCGACGAAGGAACCCGATGACGCACGACTGAGCAGGTCGCAGTATGCCTCCAGCTTACTGAATCGGTCTTCCGATTTAGGCTTGAGGTATTCAAGCAACGAGCGGTCAGCCGACTGTGTATCGGTGCTGCCTGTAATCTGGGTGTTTGTTTCTTGAGTCATTTGAATGATTTTAAGTTTTACTTTCTGAGATTTTTGAGCAAGTGTGATCAGATAGTATGCCACAAGGAAGTGGCAGATTAGAAGTAGTTCTTCAGAATTTTCTGGAGAAGGTCGAGCGGATTGTCAATACTGTCCGTATCGTCCTTCATGCGAAGCACTTTTTCAGATGGGTAGAAAACCGAAGCCACACCGAGCGTGTACAGCACATGGAATATGCTGTTCATGTAAGGTATGGAATAACATACCAGGGCAAGCATGAGTGTAAGAGCCCAAAAGCGCTTTCTCTCATGCAGCCGGTGAAGCACGCGGTCAGCCATTCGGTTAAAGAGAAGGCAACAGGTCATGAACGCTGCAAATGCAACTGCCCAGTTGGGATCAGTCATGTAGCAGCACCAGTTCATGAAGATAAGCGAGCTGAGCACCACGATGATGAACAGCTTGCGTGCGCTGAAGGTCATAGTCATACGCCAGCAGAATCTTTTCATGATGCTGTATTCCTTCTTGTAGAGGCAGAAGAATACTGCCAGAAGAATGAAGGGATATAAGAACTTTATCAGTTGAATAGTCTGTATCATACGTTAGTCTTTATCTGAAGGGTTATTACTCTGCGACATGGCATCGAGCTTCATGCTGATGCGATGATTGAGCAGCATATTATAACTGGGTGAGGATGTGTCAACGCTTGGGTCGCTTGACAGTTCCTCATCAGTCTCTATGAGGAGTGCAAGGTAGGTGTCAATGGCACTACCAGCCTTGATGGTAGAGTCGGTTTCCTCCGTGGTTTCTTTCACGGTTTCAACCTCGACATACTCAGCCTCTTCGATGGGCTGCATCGTGTCTGGGTCGATGTCAGGAGGGAGAATCATGGCATTTTTGAGACTGCGCACGATACATACGCAGAGAAATGCCAACGTACAGAGTACCGCCTTGGCGTATATGTTCAGGTTGAACACGAACAGCGCAAGAATACAGAGTGCTATGATTACGCTGTAGAATACGTACACTCCCTTCAGGGGGGATTTCTTTTTGTCAGTCTTCAAATTCATATAGTTCGAGTCTTAATATTTCAAAAGTTGCTTTCTGAATGATGTATTCAACATCTTTGCTTCTCAGTGAGAGAGT
>JAGHTW010000015.1 GCA_018065145.1 Candidatus Prevotella equi | reverse complement strand
CTTATATGATACTTTTGTATAATCTTCTCTGCCGGAAGACCACTTTCTAGGTACTCACGGACGATTAAAATGCGATCATCATCCGTAAAAACATACCCCTTCAATTCTACCTCGCGTGTCTCATACCAACCGGTAGCTTCATTGTACACACGTTCTGTCCTTGTCTTGTGCTTCATTGTCACTTCTTTCTTTGCTCCCAAAGTGACAACTTTTTCTAGTATAAGTCAAAAGGGAGCAGCGACCATAGCGGTTCTGCTCCCTATATATATAAATAATGTGTAAATCCTACTATTACATCTTCGCCATTGCCTGCTCGAGGTCTGCGATGATATCCTCTGCGTTCTCTATTCCGACAGAGAGACGAACGAGGTCTGGTGCAACGCCTGCCTCTATCAGCTGCTCATCAGAGAGCTGACGGTGAGTGTGGCTGGCAGGATGCAGCACGCATGTGCGGGCATCGGCCACGTGCGTTACGATAGATATGAAGTCAAGGTTATCCATGAACTTGATAGCCTCCTCACGGCTGCCCTTCAGTCCGAAGGCGATGACGCCGCAAGAGCCGTTTGGCATGTATTTCTTGCCCAGCTCATAGTACTTGTTTGAAGGCAGACCGCAGTAGTTTACCCATCCCACCTTCTCGTTCTTCTCAAGCCATTCAGCCACCTTCTGCGCATTGTCGCAGTGTTGGCGCATGCGGAGAGCGAGAGTCTCAAGACCGAGATTGAGGAGGAAAGAGTTCTGTGGCGCAGGGATGCTGCCAAGGTCGCGCATCAGCTGGCTGACGAGCTTTGTGGTGTATGCCATCTTTCCGAATGCCTTTGTATAGACAAGTCCGTGGTATGACTCGTCAGGTGTGGTGAGACCAGGGAACTTCTCTGCCTGAGCATCCCAGTCGAAGTTGCCAGAGTCAACGACACAACCGCCTACCTGTGTAGCGTGGCCGTCCATATACTTGGTTGTAGAGTGGGTCACGATGTCGCAACCCCATTCGAATGGTCGGCAGTTGATAGGTGTAGCGAATGTGTTATCCACGATGAGAGGTACGCCATGGTTGTGTGCCATCTTTGCAAAACGCTCTATGTCGAACACCTTTCCGCCAGGGTTGCTGATGGTCTCGCCGAAGAAGCACTTGGTGTTTGGGCGGAAGCAAGCCTCGATCTTCTCGTCATCCCATTCAGGATCGATGAAGGTACACTCTATTCCGAGCTTCTTCAGCGTAACGCCGAAGAGGTTGTATGTGCCACCGTAGATGGTGTTTGAAGTGATGAAGTGGTCGCCAGACTCACAGATGTTGAATATAGCGTAGAAGTTTGCTGCCTGACCGCTTGATGTCAGCACCGCGCCAACACCACCCTCGAGTGCTGCTATCTTCTTTGCTACAGCGTCGTTGGTAGGGTTTGCCAGACGGGTGTAGAAATATCCGTTGTCCTTAAGGTCGAACAAACGAGCCATCTGGTCGCTGGTGTCATATTTGAATGTAGTGCTTTGGATGATAGGCAACTGCTGTGGTTCGCCCTTTGTTGGTTTCCATCCGCCGTGTATGCAGATGGTTTCAAGATTCTTTTTCATTGCTTGTTTATGATTAGTTTAATTCCCTTTTTTCGTTTTCGTTTTCGTAGTGCAGCGTTTCATCTTACTCAAACGTCTTCTTCTGCAGTTTGAAGTTCGTACCGAGATACTTTTCGCGAACGATAGGATTCTCTGCCAGTTCGTCCGGACTGCCATGGAAGAGTATTCGTCCTTCGAACAAGAGGTATGCGCGGTCTGTAATGTTCAGCGTCTCGTGCACGTTATGGTCGGTTATGAGTATGCCGATATTACGATGCTTCAGATGCCATACCACGCGTTGTATCTCTTCTACGGCTATTGGATCGACGCCGGCGAAAGGCTCGTCGAGCATTATGAACTTAGGTTCTATGGCAAGACAGCGCGCTATCTCCGTTCTTCGGCGCTCACCACCGGAGAGTCTGTCGCCGAGGTTCTTGCGCACCTTCTGCAAAGAGAACTCCTTGATGAGGCTTTCAAGTTTCTCCATCTGGTAATCCTTCGGCTTTCCCGTCATCTGCAGTACGGAAAGGATGTTGTCCTCCACCGTCATCTTACGGAAGACGCTCGCCTCCTGTGGCAGGTAGCCGACGCCATTACGCGCATGTTCATATACGGCAAGGCTCGTTATCTCCTTGTCGTCGATGAATACCTTGCCGGCATTAGGCACCACCAGGCCCGTCGTCATGTAGAATGACGTCGTCTTGCCGGCACCGTTAGGTCCCAGCAGTCCAACGATTTCTCCCTGCTTTACCTCAAACGACACGTCGTTGACGACGGTTCGCTTGCCGTAAATCTTCATGAGACCCTCGCTGCGCAGTACGGAAATGCCGTTACCGTTGTTCTCGTTCTCAGTCATTAAATCTTCGCTTTTGCGTCGTTATATTCCTTTATCAGTCTCTCCATGATGGTAGCGACAGGCTCTATGGTGTTGATGGCAGATGTTATCTGTCCTATCTCCATCTCGCCGTTCTCTATGTCGCCGTCAAAGATACCGCGGCGTGTAGCCTTCTCGCCAAGTATCTCAAGCAGTTCTGGCACCTCAGCGCCCTTTGCCTCTGCCTCTGCTATGCGGTTGTAGAGTCCGTTCTTCACGAGTCGTGATGGTGACAGCTTCTTAAGGCAAAGCATCGTGTCGCCTTCCTGCAGTTCTGTGCAACGCTGTTTGAATGACTCTGCTGCGCTGCTCTCCTCTGACAGTGCGAAGAGTGTACCTATCTGCACACCTTCTGCACCCAATACCTGCGCAGCGAGACAAGCCTCGCCTGACGCTATGCCGCCGGCAGCGATGAGAGGCAGTGTCGTTGCCTTGCGAACCTGTGGGATGAGACACATCGTCGTTGTCTCTTCCTTGCCGTTGTGACCGCCAGCCTCAAAACCTTCTGCTACTACCACGTCAACGCCAGCCTCTTCGCATTTCTTAGCGAACTTTGATGATGACACGACGTGCGCCACTACCATGCCAGCGTCGTGGAAACGCTGTGTGTATTTCTTCGGACTGCCAGCAGAGGTGAAGATAATCTTACAACCCTCTTCGATGATCATATCGATGAGAGAGTCTATCTGTGGGTACATCAAAGGAAGGTTGATGCCCCAAGGCTTGTCTGTTGCAGCCTTCACCTTCTGTATATGTTCGCGAAGGAGGTCAACAGTCATGGTGCCGGCACCGATAAGTCCCAAGCCACCTGCGTTACTCACTGCGGCAGCCAGTCTCCAACCGCTGCACCATGCCATGCCACCAGCAATCACTGGCACCTCAATACCGAATATTTCCTTAATCCTATTTGCCATATTTACTATTTTCTTATTTATTTTTTTGTTCTCTTATTTTCCCGCGTCTATCTCCCTCCCTCTAAGGGAGGGTTGGGGTGGGTCCCTCTATTCCTTATTCTTCGTATCCATGCATATCGTCACCGGACCGTCATTAAGCAACTCCACCTTCATGTCAGCGCCGAACTCTCCCGTATAGACAGGCTTTCCAAGTTCTTTCGCCATAGCGGCAACGAAATTCTCATATAGCGGCACCGTTATCTCGTGGCTTCCGGCGCGCAGATAGCTCGGGCGGTTACCTTTCTTGTATGATGCCCACAGCGTGAACTGCGATACGATGAGAATGTCACCGTCAACATCCTTTATGCTAAGGTTCATCACGCCGTTCTCATCGTCAAAGACCCGCAGTCCGCCAATCTTCTTTGACAGCCAGTCTATGTCCTCCTGTGTGTCGGCATTCTCGCATCCTAACAGCACGAGATAGCCCTTGCCGATCTGTGATTTTATATTGCCGTCAATCGTTACCGAAGCACGACTGACGCGTTGTATTACTGCTCTCATATCCTTTTATGCTCCTCCCTCTTCGTAATTCTCCATATACATTCTCTCGCCGTCAAAGACAGCGTATGTAAACTGCCATATCCAGTCACCGAGAAGCATCAGCCGCGTGTTGCGTGTAAGCATCAGGTCCAGTTCTATGTGACGATGTCCGAACATGAAGTAGTCAATGTCAGGATGCGACCTCAGGTAATCCTTGGCAAAGAGCACCAGGTGTTCTTTGTCTTCGCCCATGTATGGCGGTTCCTTTCCGTCCTTGCGCTTCAGGCGTGAGTGCTTTGCCCAGTTCAGTCCTAATGCCATTCCCCAGCGAGGGTGAAGGAAGTTAAGAAGCCTTTGGCAGATGCGGTTGGTGAAGCACTTCTTCAGGAACTTAAACTTCTTGTCCGGGTCACCCAGTCCGTCACCATGAGCAAGGAAGAACGTCTTGTCCATTATCTCCATCGTCTCAGGCTGTCGGTGCAGTGTCACTCCGCATTCCTGTTCCAGGTATCCGTAGGTCCATAGGTCATGATTCCCCACGAAGTAATGCACCTCAATGCCCCTGTCCGTCAGTTCTGATAGCTTTCCGAGAAAACGCGTATATCCTTTGGGCACCACATAACGGTACTCATTCCAGAAGTCGAACATATCGCCGAGCAGATAAATGGCCGTCGCCTTATCCTTTATCTCGTCGAGGAACCGCACCAGTCGTCGTTCCTGCATTCGCGGATGTTCTATAGCCAACGATCCCAGATGGGCATCAGAGAGAAAATATATCATGTAGATTAGTTTTCGTGTCTTTTTTGCTTCATGAATACAAAGGTAACAACTTTCTTTCAAATGTCAAAATATTTTATGTATTTTTTAACACCTCGAAGCGTATTCCTCCATTGCGCCCACAGACATAGTCAATAGGCGGAAGCCCTTGGCGCAGTACGAACTTGCAGTATAGCGGTTCGCCCAAAACGAATTGATGACAGTGGAAAGAGTCACCCGCCTGTAGTTTGCCTTTAGTACATTCCTCAACGGTGAAGACTTCGCCGCCACCCTCATAGCGAACTACCATGCTACGGTTTGGTGCCCACACGATGCGCAGACGGTCACCACGGTTCAGGTCCTTGCTCGCTAGTATCTTTATGCTCTCCATAAATTCCGATGGGTTGCTGTCATGCTCTTTCTCTAAAGTATCGGAAAATACCATGATGTCACGGTAACCTACATACTGACAGATGATATTCAGCGTGCCGAGGCTATTGCTTCCATTATTCTCCTGATAGCCGAAGAAACGTCGCAACGTAGTGCTGGAGACCAGCATCCCCGTCTGTCGCTTTATCCTCGTACTTAATTCGTCAAAGTCCCCACGAACTAGCATCGGCAGTCCGCTTACATTCTTTACACGCTCCATTAGAGCCTTTCTTGTATCATTGCTTATATCCATCTGTACTTAGTTGATTTTTTCTGTATCGTTTTGCGTTGACAAAATTACATTTTTTTCTTCATATTGCAAAACGCCCCATGTTATATATTTGTTGGAACATATTGGAACACAAGAAATTTGTATGAAAAGATTGAAAGATGTAATTTTGCGAGGAAAACGATAAAACAATACATATTATGAATAGAATAAGACTTCAAATCCTTGCAACATTGACGCTGTTGCTTTGTGTTGCTACGGCAAAAGCTATGAGCTATGCTTACCTTCCTACCAACCTTAACAGTATAATGCTGGAGCTTTCTGGCGATTACATAGACGACGAACAAAACGCCACTATCGAAGAGATAGAGTTCAGAACTGGCAGTTTCCTTACTCCTGGTACGCTTATTTCCAACGAGGGTAGTCCTATTTATGCAGAATACAATAGTAGTCGCAAAAAGATTACTATCTACACAGACGCACAGGCATACATGATGAAGAATGGTACTTATTTCAGATACCTTACCTCCCTCAAGAGTATTGCCGGTCTCAACATGGTTAATACCGTTAATATGACAAGCATGAGTGACATGTTCTTTGGTTGCTCATCTCTGGCTTCCCTTGATGTTAGCAATTTCAATACGCAGAACGTAACAGATATGTTGGGCATGTTCTATGGCTGCTCATCTCTGGCTTCCCTTGATGTTGGCAATTTCAATACGCAGAACGTAATAGATATGTCGGCCATGTTCCGTAAGTGCTCTTCTCTGGCTTCCCTTGATGTCAGCAATTTCAATACTCAGAACGTAACATCTATGTCCAGCATGTTCTCTGGTTGCTCATCTCTGGCTTCCCTTGATCTCAGCAATTTCAATACGCAAAACGTAACATATATGTCCAGCATGTTCTATGGCTGCTCATCTCTGGCTTCCCTTGATGTCAGCAATTTCAATACGCAGAACGTAACATATATGTACAGCATGTTCTCTGGCTGCTCATCTCTGACCTCCCTTGATCTCAGCAATTTCAATACGCAGAACGTGACAAGTATGCTCGATATGTTCGATGGCTGCTCATCTCTGGCTTCCCTTGATGTTAGCAATTTCAATACGCAGAACGTGACAAATATGTCCAGCATGTTCTCTGGCTGCTCATCTCTGGCTTCCCTTGATCTCAGCAATTTCAATACGCAGAACGTAACAGACATGAGGAAGATGTTCTATAATTGCTATTCTCTGAAATCCGTTTCTGTTGGTTCTACGGTATTTACTCCAACAAATTCTTCCCTTAACTCAAAAGCTATCGTGTTCTGTCCAGAGAATAGCATAAGTTCATACGAAAACGACAGCTTCTGGGGACGGTACCTCATTGTGGATCGCGTAAACAGTACTTCCGATGCTGTGCTCCCAAAGAGAAGTAACCTTATCATGCGATGGGTTGCTGATGGAAATTTAGGCAGCCAGGATGATTTTAAAGATACTACTATTGAGGAGGTAAGATTCTCAACAAACAGTTACCTTACTCCTGGTATTAAAATCAGCTTTGGCGCAAAACCTATTTATATAGATTACAATGCAAGCAACAACGCTGTAACATTCTACACCTCAGCCCCAAGGTTTGTTGCGCCTGAGAAATTTATATGGGAAAAAGATGGTTGGCTTATAAATGGATTGTTCAATCACCTAAGTGCATTGAAGGGAATCAACAACCTCAGTGCTCTTGATACAAGAAACATGACAGATATGGAGTATATGTTCAATTACTGCTCATCTTTGGCTTCCCTTGATGTCAGCAACTTCAATACGCAGAACGTTAAGAATATGTTCTGTATGTTTCAGAAATGTACGGCATTAACATCACTTGATGTAAGCAACTTCAATACTCAGAATGTTACTGATATTGGATATGTTTTTAACGGTTGTTCTGCTCTAACATCAATTGATGTCACTAACTTTAATACGCAGAACGTAACACTTATGAGTGGGATGTTCAATCGTTGCTCTGCACTAACATCGGTTGATGTAAGCAATTTCAATACACAGAAAGTTTCTTCCATAATGAGTATGTTTGAGGGTTGTTCTTCCCTTACTTCGCTTGATATTAGCAATTTCAATATTGATAAGATTACCACTTTATGGGAAAAGAGTGATATGTTCAAAGACTGCTATTCCCTCAAATATCTCAATATCTGTCCGAACCTGACAACGACAGGTACACTGCACAGTAATGCTATTGTGACTTGCCCAGAGAATACATACGAGACTTATGCTAACGACACTTTCTGGGGACAGTATCAGGTAGTGAAACTGAAACCAACAGTAGGTGGAGCGTTCGGTGACGTGAACAACGATACAGACAAAGACGTGCAGGACCTCTATTACGTGGCGAAGGGAATCATGGCACAGAAAGATGCAAACATATTCTTCCTGCCTGCTGACATAAACCAGGACAAGAAACTAACAGCAGCCGACTATGTAGGCATAACAAACACTATTCTCGGAAGAAGTTACTCTTCAGCAAAGGGTGCGAGCAAGCCTGAAGAGACACAGTATGGCGACGACATACTGAGTGCAACGATTGGCGATGGCGCAATGAGCATTGCCCTTGACAATATGCGTGGTTACACTGCAATGCAGATGGACGTGACACTGCCTGAGGGTGCAGCAATACAGAAGTCAGTGCGAGGCGAGCGATTGACAGCAAGTCACAATGTGGCAGTGTCTCAGCTGGCAGACAATAAATGGCGAGTGCTGCTCACATCAACTCAGAATGCTACAATGAAGGGATTCAACGGAGAGTTGTTCGGCCTAACCCTCAATGGGGAAGACGTAAAGGCTGCAACGATAGATAATATACAACTTGTGGAACCTGACATGACGACACAACATCTCAATGCAATAGAGGCAATAAGCGATGCAACTGGCGTAACTGAAGTATTCACAGAAACTAGCACAGAAGGTGCGGTTTATGGTCTTGACGGCGTACGTCACAACAGTCTTAAGGGCGTGAAGAATGGCATTTATGTTAGTGGCAACAAGAAAGTAATGGTAAAACAACGCTAAAACGGATTTATCATGAAACTGAATAGATATATACATATTGTGGCATTGTGCCTGTTGGCAATATTGTCGCAAACGGTTCAGGCAATACCGATGCTGACGCCAAGCAACGTGGCAATATCATCGGGCGGCACAGGAGAACTGATACTTACAAATACTGGCACTGGCTGCACATCATACCAAACGGATGTGTATCTGCCCAACGGCATAACTATAACCAGCGCAGCACTTAGCGACAACAGCACCGACCACCAGTGCGTTTTTGCACAACAGGCAGATGGTGCGTATCGTATCATCGTCAGTTCGCAGACACTGGCAGAGCTGCCTGAGTTAGAGTTGAAGTGCAGATTGTCTGCACCCATCACAAGCAATGTGTCGGGTAAGGCTTTTCTGAGAAATACGGTGATGGTATATACAAACGGAAGCAAGAGACAACGCGCTAAGGAAATGTTCTTTGTGGCAGATAAAGCAAATAAATTGTCTGCAAGCGTGAACATGGAGACGGAGAAATCTGGTACTATCACTATGGATTTCAGCAACGCAGAAGGTCTGGCAATGGTAACAGGCATACAGATGGACATAACGTTTGGAGAAGGTTTATCACCCGAATGCAATGCTGATGGTTCGCTGAAAGCTACATCTATGGACTCTAATCATACCATAGCATCGGAGGACCAGTATGACGGCAGTTACCGCATTGTGGTTTCTTCCATGAATAATAGTACTTTTGCTAACAGCAAGCTACTTACTCTGCCTTTCACCATAGGCAACGAGATTATAGGAAAGACATCAACGATAGCGTGGGCAAAAATAACATATGTGCTTGCAGATGGCTACAAGACGTATGCCGCTGATGGTAATGCAATACTTGATTTAACATGGGAGGAACCTGTAACTTATGATAAGGAAATATACGACTTTGCAACGTTTGTATCACAGTCCACTCCTAACCTGAAACTGACAACTCCATCAATAGAACAGAGCGGTACTAATGCGAAAACCGTATATGTGATGGATGACTATGACAACCTGAACCTACACGGACGTATAGCCCTGGATAGTAACAATAAAACCGACAATACGATGAGGTGGATGTGGCGAACAGCTGATGTCGCAACTTATCCTTACCGAATAGGATTGGCTGGCAACTGGCACGGCAACGGTATTGCTGTAAATAATTATAACTTGTCCATCCTCAACCTTAGGAAGAATGATAGGGTGACTATTTTATATACAGTCAAATCAGGAAAGAATGGACAGCCTTGTACTTGTTCAGGAGATGTTATTTCTGAAACAAAGGGCGGAGAAGGCTTAGCTGCAGAATCAAAGGTGCTTTCGGATACTAAGTACTACATGCTGAAGGATGGCAATCTGGATCTTTATGTTCTAAACGACAATATGGCTATACAGAAAATTGTTGTAGAGACTGTCGTTCCTGCAACGAATATCTCTCTCAATAGATCTGAACTCAAGATGTTCGAAGGTGCTTCCTCTACACTGACTGTTGCCTATGACAAAGAGGAAGACTACAAAGGAGCTTTGTTTTGGAAATCTAGCAATCCTGATGTAGCAACAGTCTCCGTCGATGGTGTCGTTAAGGCAATAGCAGAAGGCACAGCAACAATCACCGCCACATACGCAAGTTGCAAGACCGCTTTATGTCAGGTTTCCGTTGTTTCAAAACCAGTGTTGAAGGGTGATGCTGATAGTGACGGAGAGGTTACGATGAGTGATGCTAAACTTGTTGCTAAATACTTCGTTGGATTGCCTTGTGAAATAGATGAAAAGGTAGCCGATATGAATGGTGATAAGAAGATAAGCATGGCTGATGCCAATGCCATAATAAACTACCTTATGAGCCTGCGTGAGGTGACTTACAGCTTCGAAGGTGTAATGCGATCTACTAACGAAGAAGGTTACAGCCTGTTGACTTTCAATGATGGTGCAACACTTGTACTATCAAGTGATAAATCAAAAACATACTCCCAAGGAAGCACCATCAATGGCATGACATCTATAAAACTATCCAATGCTCAGGAGAATGTTTTCACTGCTCCTGTCGGTCAGAAGATAGAGAGTGTGACATTTATCAGTGTCGTCAATAAGGATAGTAATGAGGAGAATCGCATAAATTACTGGAGTAAGGTAAATGGGATTGAGTATTCTACAAAGGATACACCAGACTATCCTCTTACGAAAGAGTTTAAATCGTTTAAGGATTATGAGAATCCTGATATTGTGACATTCTGGCTTGGTGGCGTGTCTTCCTTCAATTTCAGAAACTCGGGTTATCAGCCGATTGTTTTGTTGAAGGTGAAGTATCTGAAATAAGTTAATAGTATATGTATAAATGATTCATCCCTGCACAGTCTTTTATGACTGATACAGGGATGTTTTTTTGTTACTGCTCTATCGGAACGATCTCATGATCCTTCCAGT
>JAGHTW010000109.1 GCA_018065145.1 Candidatus Prevotella equi | reverse complement strand
TCACCCTTCATGAATAGCATCTAACACACTATATTTCTTTTGATTAAAGAATGGAGGGTGGTGCTCCACCCTCCATCAACCCTTCATTCGTCCTTCATTCTTTGCTTACCACTCGGGCGCAAGGAAGAAGGTGGTGAAACTGTCTTGCCCAAATGGGATGTGCAGCTTCTCAGCCTCGGCAATGATGGCACGCTGCTCTTGTGGACTGATGAGGCGCTCCCCATTGAGCATATTGTAGAACGAACTCTTGCGAAGGTCGAGTGCGTCCTCTATCGCATTGCGGAAACGCGGACGACGATAAGGCGGCTCGATGCTGTCGTAGGCGCGGCGGAAGCCAAGGGCATAGCGACGAGGCTCGCTGTCGCGGAAGTAAGGGCACTCCCCCTTTATGTTCGCCAACTTGGCAGGGTTGACAAGCGTGAGGAAATCGCGATCAGCCTTCTCGCGATACATCTGCGCCCTCAGGCAGCACGACGCCTTGGCGCAATCGCCCTTAGGGCAGAGCGCATAGTGCTCCGGACAGCGTCTCACGCTCTCCACCACAGGAAGGAACTCCCGAGGAAAATCATTTGAGAGAGTAGCATCCATCATGCGTCACCTCCTTTCTTCATCTTGATGGCACGGCGAGGCACAACAAAGTACGCATGACCATGTGTCATCGGCTTGCCTTCGAAATGGCGCATCTTGAGGATGCGTCCCACCTTCACGCTCGTGCTCATGTTCACCTTCACCGTAGGGAACTCAGAGGCAATCATCTCAACAATGTCCTTAGCCACGATAGGCTTCACCTGCTCGCCCTCGCGAGGAGCGCGGAAGCAGTAGTCGAGCATGCTCTCAAGATCGGGAATGAACTGATAGTCAAGGTTGAGCGCCTCTATGCGTTTCACCTCCTCGTTGGTGAACCAGAAGCGCATATTGCTCACCTCCAGTTCATGCACCACCTGAGCGTAGAGCTGCTCATAGTCGATAGGCGAGTCATTGTCAATCAGTTCGCCATCGGGCACCTGCACACAGAGGTAGCGGCGGTTGCCCGTGCGGTCGGAGAGCGGATGCACATTGTTCGTGGTGCTCACAAACGAGGCATAGCGACGGCGGCAGTTCTGCTCCCTTCCATAGATAGGACGGCCGTTCACCATAGCCTTCGATAGCGCCTGCTTCAGCTGAGCGTGCTGCCCAGGCTTTATCTGGTCAAGCTCATCGAGGTTCACCAACAGGTTGTTAGCCAGCGCCATCTCCTTGTCAAACTTGTTGCCAAGGTTGATGTGGTCGAGATAGTAGTTTCTGAGCGATGCAGGCAGCAGACGCGCACACCAAGTACTCTTGCCGCATCCCTGGGCACCAATGAGCGTGACCACACACTCGTTGCCATGCAGCATGTCCTTGCCCATCCAGTGCGCCACCATGGAGCGCATCCACACCGACATAAAGTACTGCTGCTCAGTGGTCACACCCGGAATGCGCCCAAAGAGGTCGCCCATGTGGTTGTGGCCGTCCCACTGAGGCAGCGCCACGAGGAACTCGCCCACAGGATCATACTTAGGCGTCTCCTCCGAATAGACATGCTCCTCAATGTTCTGACGAAGATTGGCAACCTCCAGCCCGTCCTGCTTCACACGCTTCGAGATGGAGTTCATAGCCTCGCGAGTGAAAGGGCGAAACGATGCGTTGTCAGTCTCAATGTCTCTCACTTCAAACACATTCGACAGCACATTGTGTCGAAACTCATACTTTTGGCTGAGGTATTCCCCCAGCATAAGAACCTGCTCCTGAGTGGAGAGGATAGAAATACTCATAATTAATAATAATGGTTTAAATGGTTCAGGGCATCAAGCCCCATAAATTCGTTAAATGGTCCCAAAATGTTTAGTTAAGGCTCAAGGTATTTCTGCAGAAAATATTGTCCGAAACAATCACGCTGCAAAGTTACAAAATCCCCATCCATTTTGCAACTTTTTCCACAACAAAAATGCGCTACGAGGACTTAGCATCCACTTCACTTCCCACCCCCATAACACCCCACTTCACGCCTCATTTTCACCCCCTCTCACACCCCCAAAATAATGAATGATGAATGAAGGATTGATGGAGGGTCAAGCACCGCCCTTCATTCCGCAATCAACTACAAACCACACCATTACTCCACAACAATGAAGGATGAAGGCTCCTCTCAAAACAATCTTTTTACGGCAAAAACATCCTCAGCAAAACCTCCTCACACCTCCCATTCCTCGCTCCCCAGAGCCCCACCATTCCACCTCTATTGGACTATTCATTCCACCTCTATTGGACTACTCATTCCAACCCTATTGGACTCATCATTCCAACCTCATTGGACTCTCCATCTCCCCCTCTCCATCTTCCCTCCTTTCCACCCCAAAACTGCCTTACGCCGAAAGGGCAAAACAAAAAATCTCCACCTTGCAACAACACCCTCGTTTTGCAAGGTGGAGATAGCAAACTAATCTGCAGAATCCACAAGTACTATTTCAAGATAGACGGAGCGCTCACCATACTTGGCTTCATGCTCTTTATGTTTGAGTCGTAATGACTGGTCATTCAATCGTTTCAGGAACAAAACATGCAGGATATAGAGAACGATAACAGGTGAATAAAAAGGTCCGCCTCGAAAGACAGACCTCATGTACGTTCGTTTTATAGTGCAGTATGAAAGTCGCGACAATCAAATGCACTTGTTTCTATTTCTCATAGCCTTCATAATAATAGCTCTGATCTATACCTTTTATGATAACCTCACGGTATTTGCCCTTTATTTTACAATTCGTCCAATTTTTTATCAAATTCATCCTTGTTGTAGATGGATTTTGCCTTCACTCTTGAACGGTAATTGTAGATGGTAGGCATGGAGTAGTTCAAGAAATGTGCTATTTCGGCAGTGTCCTTTACTCCAAGTCGGATGAGGGCAAAGATGCGTAGTTCGGTTGTGAGTCGTTCGCCTTTCTTTGGGAGGATGCGTTCTTCTGGTCGAAGCAGTTCGTTGAACTTATCCACAAAGTTAGGGTGGATGTCGAGGAAGGCGTTGTCGAAGTCAGAGTAGAACTGTTCCTGGTCCTTCTCCATGAGAGAGTCGTCCTTCAATGTCTTCATAAGTTCGGTGTGCTGGTTGTTCTTCGCTAACTTCAGCAGGTGGCGACGGAACTTCTCAAGCGAGTCGATGTAGTGGCGGCATTTACCGAGATAGATGGCAAAATATTCCTCCTTGATATGGTCCATCTGGAGGAGTTGGGAGTTCGTTTCGTTCAGTTGTAGGTTCTTTTCACCCAACTGCATATTGGCAGTGTTGAGTTGTTGGTTGGCGATGTTAAGTTGTTCATTGGCAGAGTTTAACTGCTTATTTGTCTCTGCCAACTGACCACGAGCTGCAGTCAATTTTTTCATCTCGTGTCGGAGGAAAACAAGACCTCCGATGAGGAGAATGGCAAGAAGACTTACCCCAATAAGCAGAAGTCGTACTCTGCTCTGTGATGCCTTCTCGTGTTCCTCGTATGCCTTCTCTATGATAGGATAGACATTAGATATCTCTACGGAACGCAATCGAGCATTACAGGTCGTCGCGTCCTCCATAGAACAGAGTAGATAATTGTACGAACGAACAAGATCACCTTTATCGAAGAGTAGTTTTGCCAGTTCCTGAAGAGCTGAATATTCAGTCACACCTCGTCGTATATCGTTTTGTGCCGTTATGGCAAGTTGAATCATCTGCTCAGTTGTGTTGCCTTGTAGTCGTGCCACTTCCGACTTGATGTATTGAATGTAAGCAAGTTGCTGCTCTTCTTGGTTGTCATTGAGAGATATGTTGTTGAGCGTGGCGGAAGCCTGATTGCTATTCCCTTTCTGAATGTAGTTGTCAGCCACTACAACAGTCTTGCTCAATGTATCTGTCTCCACAGCGATGATGGAGTCGCGATACTGTTGAGTGATAACGAGCAGTTCCTGTGCAGTCTGTTCCACTCGCTGCATGTAGTTTGCCTTCCATCCATACAGTGTGCGACATACATGATAGTATCGAGTGAGCAGAGTGTTGTCGGTGTGAGCCGTTGCACTAGCCTTGTTAATGTATTGTTCCGCTGTGTCGTATGCACCGATGATGGCGAACACCTCTGCCTTGTTTATGTAGTTTTGGGTGAGCAGTTTCGTGTCCTCCTTTATATTATTGCACGCAGCCTCTGCATCAAGAAAGAAGAGGGCAGAGTCTGCCATATAATGCGAGTATTGCTTGTAGAGTTGTTGTGCCATTTCAGAGCGTTGCTCATCTGTAGTCGAGTTGTTGAACTTCTCCTTTAGTTCGTCTATTTTCTTCTGGCGAGTACTTCGGTAGTCCAGTTTATGCTCTATGACCTTGTCGAGTTCGGAGAGCACATCTTCCAGTTTCTGGGCGTGTGAAAATGCTGCTGTGAGCAGTAGTGCTATAGATAGTATAAGACGGTTCATGTATATTGTTTTAAGTATTTTGGTATTCTGTTTTCGGTTGCAAATGTAAATAATATCTGTATTATATGCAAATTTTATAGATAAAATCTTTGTTTTGTCATTTACTTTTTTAGGTATATGCAAAATAGTGATGCTATTGATTATAAGTAGTTTGATGTTTATACTAATTTATATTTTTTTTATAATCCCTTTTTTATTTTATAAATTGTAATAACTTTGCAGCAGAATTATCAATTATTCGCCTAAACTTTACCAATCAAGTTATGAAACGAACAACTCTTTTTCTTATGATTTTATCGGGACTTTTTTCTTTCTTCGGTCTGAGTAGTAAGGCTGCCAACCAGAACAAGACAACGGTAGAGCATGTGCATCCACTCAACTGGTGGGCTGGCATGAAGAACACCGAACTGCAAATCCTCATTCATGGCACTGGGCTTGGTGACCTTAGCGTTGAACTGAAGGGAGCGCAGAACATAGAAATGAAGAAGGTGGTAAGATTTGAGAATAAGAACTACCTTATATTATATGTTGACACAAAGGATGCGCCAGCACAGAAGTTCCAGATTTTGTTGAAGAACGGAAAGAAGATTGTCAAGACTCTTCCATACGAATTGCAGGAACTCTCCCATCGCAAGGTCAACAGTTTTGATGCGAGTGATGTTGTCTATCTCTTGATGCCAGACCGTTTTGCATCAGCCACTACCGACAAGGAGAAGGCACAGATGTATAAGGGCATGAAGGAAAACACATGGAACCAGGAAGACATGTCGCGACATGGTGGCGACTTGAAGGGTATGACTGAGCATCTCGACTATCTCGCAGAACTTGGTGTGACAGCCATCTGGCCTACTCCAACGCTTGTCAATGATATGGGTAATCAGAGTTATCATGGTTATGCCATCACAAACTACTACCAGACAGACCCTCGTTATGGTACAAATGAAGACTACAGAAACTTTATAAATAAATCTCACAATTTAGGTATTAAGGTCATTAAAGACATTGTTTTCAATCATTGTGGTGCGGAGAACTTCCTGTTTGTAGATAGACCAGCAGATGACTGGTTCAACTACGACAGCAAGTTCACGCAGACCACTTACAAGACAGGAGCGCCTGCCGATCCACACACATCAGCACTTGACCGCAAGCTAACCATCGATGGATGGTTTGTGGAGTCGATGCCAGACCTTAATGGAAAGAACAAACTCGTAGCAGACTACCTCATTCAGGCAAGTCTCTGGTGGATAGAATATGCCGGTGTAGATGGTTTCCGCCAGGATACATACCCATACAACGACTTCGACATGATGAAGCGTTGGTGCTTGGAGGTAGAAAATCAATATCCAGGATTTAATATTGTTGGGGAAACATGGATTAATAATAATGTTGGAGTAAGCTATTGGCAGAAGGACAGTCGTTTGGCTGCCCCTCTCAATAGCGAACTCAAGACCGTCATGGACTTCCCACTCATGTACCTCCTTACCTCTGTGGTGGATGAAGAGACAGACGAGTGGGACTACGGTTTTGCTAAACTCTATGCCTACTTGAGCCAGGACATCGTGTATGCAAATACCGATAATCTCCTAACCTTCCTCGCAAACCACGATACCAATCGTTTCCAGCCTACAGAAGAGAAGGCAAAGGATGTGACTCGCTACAAGCAGGCACTCACACTCCTGCTCACCCTTCGTGGCATTCCACAGCTCTACTACGGTGATGAGATTGGTATGTATGCCAACAAGAGCGTGAACGATGGTGCCCTCCGCCAGAACTTCCCTGGAGGATGGCCAGGCGATAAGAACAATGCCTTCACAAAAGAGGGCCGTACAGCACTCCAGAACGAATACTTCGACTTCACCAAGAAACTTCTCAACTGGCGTAAGGGCAACGAGACTGTAGCATTCGGAAAACTCATCCACTACTGCATTCGCAATGGTGTGTATGTCTATGCTCGCCAGAAGGACGGAAAGACTGTGACTGTCATGATGAACGGTACAAGCAAGGAACAGACCATCGACCTCGCAACCTATTCGGAGGTGCTTCCAAAGCGTACTGCTCATGACATCATCTCAGGCAAGAGCATCACACTCGGTAATAAGTTGACTATCGAGAAACGTGGCATACTTGTTCTTGAGTTCTAAATTATGTTTTTATTGGTAAAATTTGGATTTCACCCGAAAAATACGAATTTGAAATTTAACTATATTTTAATAAAGTTGTATATTTGCAACGCTAACAAATCAATTATGAACAAACATCTCTTAACACTGATCTTATTTCTTATTGGGCTTGGTGCATCTGCACAGAAGCTTACATCGCCAAATGGAAAGCTTGAGATGAACTTCAGCATCGATGCTGAGGGTCGTCCTACCTATAACCTCACATACAAGGGCAAGACCGTGATTGGTGACAGTCACCTTGGTCTTCAGCTTGTGAAGGAGAATCCTAACAAGGCAAAGGACTTTGACTATAAGCAGTTCACTCCTTCCGACGAAGTGGTTCGCAAGGCAGACATGACAACTGGTTTTGCTGTAGCAAAGACTACTACATCTATATTCGACGAGACTTGGAAGCCTGTGTGGGGCGAGGAAAGTGAGATTCGTAATAACTACAACGAACTTGCCGTAACGCTCAATCAGCCAAAGAACGACCGACAGATACTCATTCGTTTCCGCCTCTTCAACGATGGACTCGGTTTCCGCTATGAGTTCCCTTCACAGAAGAACCTCACTTATTTCATTATAGAAGAGGAGAAGTCTGAGTTCAAGATGGCAGGCGACCATACAGCCTTCTGGATTGCAGGCGACTATGACACTCAGGAATATGAGTGGCAGACCACAAAGCTCAGCGAGATTCGTGGCAGAATGAAGGCTGCCATCAAGGTCAACTCTTCGCAGACACCTGCTGGTCCTACTTGTGTGCAGACAGCACTCCAGATGAAGACAGCCGATGGACTCTACATCAACCTCCACGAGGCAGCATGTATCAACTATTCTACTATGCACCTCGAACTTGATGACAAGAATTTCGTGTTCACATCCCACCTTACTCCTGATGCTCAGGGATACAAGGGACGACTCCAGACTCCACAGAACTCGCCTTGGCGTACTGTTATCGTGGGCGAGAGTGGTAAGGATATCCTCGCATCACGCATCACACTCAACCTTAACGAACCTTGTAAGATTGAGGACACAAGTTGGATTAAGCCAACAAAGTATGTTGGTGTATGGTGGGAGATGATTACAAACAAGACTCATTGGTCATATACAGACGATGTGTATAGTGTTCAGCTCGGTGTGACAGACTACTCAAAGTGCAAGCCACATGGTCGTCATGGTGCCACAACAGAACATGTTAAGGAGTATATCGACTTCGCAGCAGAACATGGATTTGATGCCGTTCTCGTAGAGGGATGGAACGAAGGCTGGGAAGACTGGTTCGGCCATCAGAAGGACTATGTGTTCGACTTCGTTACTCCATACCCAGACTTCGATGTTAAGGGTATTCACGAATATGCTGCATCGAAGGGTGTGAAGATGATTATGCACCACGAGACATCTTCTTCAACAGCCAACTATGACCGCCATCTCGACAAGGCATATCAGTTCATGGTTGACAATGGTTATCCAGCTGTGAAGAGTGGATATGTGGGCGACATCGTGCCTTACGGTGAGCATCACTACAGTCAGCCACTCAACAACCACTACCTCCGTTGCATCACAAAGGCAGCAGACTATAAGATTATGGTTAATGCGCACGAGGCAACTCGCCCAACAGGTATCTGCCGTACTTACCCTAACTGGATAGGTAATGAGAGTGCTCGTGGTACTGAGTACGAGAGCTTCGGTGGCAATCCTGTTAACCACACTACTATCCTCCCATTCACTCGTATGATTGGTGGTCCTATGGACTACACTCCTGGTATCTTTGAGATGGACCTCTCGAAGGTGGCAGCTGACAACACAAGTAAGGTGCGTTCAACCCTTGCCCGCCAGCTCGGTCTTTACCTTGTTATATATAGTCCACTCCAGATGGCAGCCGACCTCATCGAGAACTACAAGCCTCACATGGATGCCTTCCAGTTCATCAAGGATGTGCCAGTAGATTGGCAGAAGTCGGTATATCTTGAGGCTGAACCAGGCGACTATGTTACTATCGCCCGTAAGGATAAGAACTCAGAGAACTGGTTCGTAGGTTCGTCGGTTGATGAGAATGGACATCTCTCTACCCTCAAGCTCGACTTCCTCACTCCTGGCAAGAAGTATCAGGCTACCATCTATGCTGATGGCAAGGATGCCTCATGGGACAAGAACCCAAAGAGCTATAAGATTACAAAGCAGACCGTGACAAGCAAGAGTGTGCTCAAGATTAAGAGTGCCAGCGGTGGTGGCTTCGCTATTAGCTTGAAGGCAATGTAAGGGACTAGGAATTCTAGTAATCCTAGTTAATCTAGTAAAACTAGTAATCCTAGAAAATCTAGAACAATCAAACAAAATCATCAATAACTTAAAACTTAAACTTAACCAAAAAATCATGAAACAGAAGTTAAACTTCAGATTCCTTCTCACTCTGTTGGTGGGAATCTTCATGTCCGTTTCTGCATTCGCCCAAAACATTACAGTTAAGGGTCATGTACAGGACAATTTGGGTGAAGTTGCTGGTGCTACTGTTCTGCAGAAGGGTACAAGCAACGGATGTGTTACCGACTTCAATGGTAACTTCACTCTGAGTGTGCCAAAGGGTGCTACACTCGTTGTTTCTTTCGTGGGTTATGTGCCACAGGAAGTGACAGCAGCACCTAACCTCAAGATTACACTTCAGGAGGATACACATCTCCTCAACGAACAGGTCGTAATCGGTTACGGTACAGTAAAGAAGAACGATATGACTGGTGCTGTGACAGCTATCAAGCCAGATGAGATGTCGAAGGGTATCACGACAAGTACTCAGGACATGCTTTCAGGTAAGATTGCTGGTGTAAGCGTAATTTCAAATGGTGGTACTCCTGGTGGTGCTGCTACTATCCGTATTCGTGGTGGTTCTTCACTTTCGGCAAGCAACGACCCACTCATCATCATCGATGGACTTGCTATTGATAATAGTGGTGTACAGGGTCTCTGCAACCCACTCGCTATGGTTAACCCAGAAGATATTGAGACTCTTACAGTGCTCAAGGATGCATCTGCAACAGCTATCTATGGTAGCCGTGCATCGAATGGTGTTATCATCATCACAACAAAGAAGGGAGCAAAGGGACAGAAGGCACAGGTTACATACAACGGAAATGTCAGCGTGGCAACTATCGCCAAGATGCGTGATGTGCTCTCAGGTGATGAATATCATGAGTATGCTCAAGATCTCGTAAACAAGGGTCTTGTTGGCGAATCTGCACTCTCAGTACTCGGAACTGGCAATACAGACTGGCAGAAAGAAATCTATCGCAATGCTATCAGTACTGACCATCAGGTTGGCATCACTGGTTCTACAGCAAATATGCCTTATCGTGTAGGTCTCGGTTATACAGATCAGAACGGTATTGCTAAGACTTCAAACTTCCAGCGTTTCACAGCATCGGTGAACCTCAATCCTTCATTCCTTGAGGATCATCTTAAGTTTGATGTTTCTGCAAAGTACATGTATTCTACAAACAAGTATGTTGATGGTGGCGTATTCGGTGGTGCAGTCAATATGGACCCAACCCAGACAGTGTATGCAGACGGCTACGAAACAACAGGTGGCTATTGGCAGTCGCTCATCGGTCCTTCTAAGATTGCTGACTGGACTGGTGCTGTAACTAATACAAATACACCTCAGAACCCTGTTGCCCTTTACAAGAATAAGAATGACCGCGCTCGTGCAAATGTATTCCTCGGCAACATCGGTGTCAACTATAAGATTCACGGTTTTGAGGACCTTTCAATCAATGCAAGCGTAAGTGGTGACTATTCTGCAGGTACTCAGGATACAGACATCAATTCTTATTCTTACAGCAACAACTACTACGGTTGGACTGGTTATTCTAAGTCTTCAAAGTATAACCTTCAGACAAATGCATTCCTCAACTATGCTCACAACTGGAATGATGTTCACGACCTCAACGTAATGTTGGGTACAGAAGAGCAGCATTTCCACCGTCACGTTTACAATGATGGAGGTGGCAACTGGCTCGGCGCTAACCTCAACGAGAATGAATCAACATGGAAGAACCACACAAACCTTGATGAGACTAAGCACACATACGTGAACACTCTCGTCAGCTACTTCGGCCGCTTGAACTATTCTCTTCTCGACCGCTACATGCTCACAGCTACACTCCGTAACGATAACTCTTCTAAGTTTGCTAAGGGCAACCGCGCAGGCTGGTTCCCATCAGTGGCTCTCGCTTGGAAGATCAACAAGGAGTCATTCCTTCAGAATCAGGACGTGCTCAACGACTTGAAGCTCCGTCTCAGCTACGGTATCACAGGTCAGCAGGACATAGGCAACGACTTCTACTATGCTAAGCGCTACATCGTGTCTGACCAGTTCGGCCAGTATGCTATCGGCGACAAGAACTACTACACAATGCGTCCAGAGATGTACAACGAAGACCTCACATGGGAGAAGACTTCTACATACGACGCTGGTCTCGACTTCGCATTCCTCAACAACCGCATCGAGGGAGGCTTCGACTTCTACTATCGCAAGACAACTGACCTCATCTCTACAGTGTCTATTGCATCAGGTATTGGCTTCGGCAACTACAAGACAATGAACATTGGCGACCTTGAGAACACAGGTGTTGAATTCAACATCGTTGCTCGTCCAGTTGTGACTAAGGACTTCACATGGCAGGTTAACTACAACATTGGCTGGAACAAGAACAAGATCACTCACCTCAACGCAGCAGGTGGCGACTTCTTCCTCACAGGCGACAAAATCTCAGCAGGTCAAAACAACCAGGTGATGGTGAACAAGGAAGGTTACCCAACTAACTCATTCTATGTATATCAGCAGGTTTACGATGAAGCAGGCAAGCCAATCGAAGGTCAGTTTGTAGACCGCAACGGTGATGGTCAGATCAATGCTGATGATAAGTATGTCTATAAGAAGTCGGCTGCTGATGTTCTCATGGGTATGACTAACAAGTTCATCTACAAGAACTGGGACCTCAGCTTCACACTCCGTGCAAGTCTCAACAACTACCTCTACAACGACTTCCTCTCAAACACATGTAATGGTGCAAACGTATTTGCTAATGGTGCATGGAGCAACCGTACTCAGGAAGCTATCCGTCTTGGATTCACAGGTAAGTCTGACTACTACATGAGCGACTACTTCGTACAGAATGCTTCATTCGTTAAGTGCGACAACATCACTCTCGGTTATTCGTTCCAGAACCTCTTCAAGAATGAATCTTACAAGGGTATAGCAGGTCGTGTTTATGTACTCGTACAGAATCCATTCTGCATCACAAAGTACTCAGGTATCGATCCTGAAAATGCAGGTGGTGTAGATGGTAGCGTTTATCCTCGTCCTCGCACTTACATGCTTGGTCTTAATCTCAACTTTTAATCTAAAAAAGAATCAATTATGAAACTCAGATATATAAAGAATATAGCACCTGTAGCTCTTGCAGCTCTTCTTGGTCTCAGTTCGACTTCATGTCTTCAGGACCTCAACCAGAGCATTCAGGACGAACAGACAAATACAGAGCTCGATATGACTCAGTATCTTGCTAAGGTGTATGGAAGCTTGGTTCTCACAGGTCAGCAGGGTGGTGCTGGTTATCCTGATATGAGCCAGTTCGATGAGGGTAACTCATCATTCTATCGTCGTATTTTTGAAGCTCAGGAACTCTGCTCTGATGAGACAATCTGGACATGGCAGGGAGATGCTTCAATCCCAGAACTCACAAACATTGCTTGGAACTCAAGTGTAGGTTACAACGAGCTTACATATTACCGTATCATGTACAATGTGACACTCTGCAACTTCTACCTTGATCAGACTGAAGGCACAACAGATGCTGCCGTAAAGCAGAACCGCGCTGAGGTACGCTTCATCCGTGCTTTGATGAACTATTACTTCATTGACCTCTTTGGTAAGGCACCATTCAAGGAGCATTATAGCAGCGATCTTCCTGTTGAAAAGTCGCGTACAGAGATGTTCGACTATGTAGTATCAGAACTCAAGGCTATCACAGAAGGTGACGGCGACTTGCTTGCAGACTATTGCGGTGATGATGAGAATTATGGTCGTGCAGACAAGACTGCAGCAAAGTTGCTTCTTGCACGTCTCTATCTCAATGCTGAAGTCTATTCAGGCAAGGCTATGTGGAGTGAGGCTAAGACTATGGCTGGGGAAGTCCTTGCTTCAAAATACCAGCTCAATACTTCGCGTGTAAATGGATTCTCAGCATATGAGCAGCTCTTTATGGGTGATAACGGTGAAAACCAGAATGCTCGTCAGGAGATTATCTTCCCAATCCGTTGTGATGGTGCTACATCTCGTTCTTATGGTGGTTCTGTTTATACAATTGGTTCTTGTACAGGTTCAGGTGCTCCAGACCAGAGTCTTGCAAGTTCTCAGTGGACTTGTAACCGTGCTCGCCAGGCACTCATCGATAAGTTTACAAAAGAAGGAGCTAAGCTTGCTAACCAGAACATTTCAGTAGCAGACTTCTGCCAGAAGGCAGGTGATGATCGTGCTATGTTCTTCGTGAATGGTGACCGTACTTATTCTACAGAGGAGAAGACCACATTCACTGCAGGTTTCGGAATTCTTAAGTGGAATAACACATACGCAAAGGGTGGCACTCCACATGATGCTACATTTGCTGATACAGACATTCCTCTTTTCCGTGTAGCTGAGGCATATCTCACACTTGCAGAGGCTGAGTTCCGTCTTGGTAATCCTGATGAAGCAAAGAAGAACATTAACGTGCTTCGCAATCGTGCCAATGCAGCTCCATTCGAGCAGTCGATCTCAGAGCGTGATATCATCGACGAGTGGTGTCGTGAGTTCTACTTCGAGGGCCGTCGTCGTTCAGACCTCATCCGCTTCGGACTCTTCACAAGCAGTTCGTATGTTTGGGACTGGAAGGGTGGCGTTTACTTAGGTGCTGGTGTTGACAAGCGCTTCAACCTCTATCCAATTCCTGCTAATGAGCTCAATGCTAATAGCAATATGTCTCAGAATCCAGGTTATTAATCTTAAAGAATAGAAAGATATATGAAAAAGATATTTTGTTCATTGCTTATCGCTGCCGCTACACTCGGCATCACTACTTCATGTAGCGAAGACCGCGACAGCAATCCTGTATTGAACACTGAGGGACTCACACTCGTGCTTAATACTCCAGGCGTATCGTTCAACAATACATACGACCTCAAGGAATCTGATGTTGTAGTGCTCACTACCTCACAGCCAAACTACAACTATACTGCTCCTACTACTTATAAGGTATATGTAAGTCTTGACAAGGAAAATTGGAATCAGCTCGAGACAACATACACAAAGGCTAAGATGGCTGTTTCTGCAAAGGAACTCAATCAGGCTATCCTCGACATGGTTGGTGCTGAGAATACAGACCTCCTTGCTGCGCCACAGACTGTATATGTAAAGATTTCAGCTGCGCTCACAGGCACAGACGACCTTGGTTATGTAGAGTCGAATGTCATCACTCTTACTTCAGTTCTTGCATACGTGCCAAAGGTTGAGCTCACTCTCCCAACAGAGATGTATATCGTTGGTGGTTTCGCTGCTTCTGATGGTTGGAGCAAGTTCATTCCTCTCCACTTCGCATACAGCCAGGAAGGTTTCTCATACGGCATCGTTTACTTCAATGCAGGTGATGAGTTCAAGGTTAACCCTGATGCTGGTTGGAAGGGTAACGATAAGGGCTTCGGTCAGGTTACTATCGGTGCTAAGAACGAGGCAGGTGTTGTGAACGCAGGTTCTGATGACACATCAAACATGAAGGTTACTAACGCAGGTTGGTACACAGTTGTTGTCAAGAACAAGCTTGCAGGTTCTGCTATCGCATACGAACTCCAGACTATGGAGGCTAAGGTTTATGTCTTCGGTGCTACATCTCCAGGTGCAGACCAGTGGTCGTTCGACGAAGGTGCTCGTTTCACTATGAGTGCTTCTGCCGCTGAACCATGTGTATCTCCAGCACTTGCAGGTTCAGGTGAGCTTCGTCTTGCTGTTGACTGTGGTATCGACTGGTGGAAGACTGAATTCACTATCAAGAATAGCGATGCCTCACTCTTCTATCGTAACTGCGACATCCCATCTAACTGGGCTGCAGACCTCGGTGATGACTACTCATTCCAGGGTGCTGCAGGTAAGCAGATTTACCTCGACTTCACTAACGGAACAGGTTCTATGAAGTAATTATTCTTAAAAACGAATAAAAACATGAAAAAGATATATTTATATACATCTCTCATTGCAGCAGCACTCACATTCTCTGCTTGTAATGAAGACTTCACAGACTGGGCAAATCCTCAGACTAACGCTCAGGAGGAGCAGCAGGGTGCAGTCAATGGTACTATCGCTGCTGCCGCTCCAAACATCGACCTCAACCAGGTGGAAGGTGCTACACCAATCGTAAACTTCGTTTCTGCAGCAAACGCTACAGAAGGTTCAAAGGTTGTGTTCACTAAGCTTCTCCTCAACGGTGATATCGAGGTTCCATTCTCTACTTCTGGTGATCTCCTCATGGTTAATGCAACAGACCTCTCTGAGGCTATCAAGAAGTCAACAGGTTCACTTGCTCACACTATCCGTGAGTGCAACTTCAAGGTGTTTGCTGACCTCATGAATGCAGAAGGCGCATCAGTCCTCATGCCTATCGAGACAAACGAAGTGGCAATCGATGTGACAACATTCAAGCTCCCTGCTATCGCTAATGAGTCTGCTTACTACTACGTTGGTGGTTACAACTCATGGAACCTCTCTGCTCCAACTCCTATGGAGGCAAATGCAGATGGTACATATTCTTGTGTTATTGAGATTGGTGATTCTGAATGGTTTGCATTCGCTCCTCAGTCGGCTGTCGACAATCAGGACTGGAACGCTCTTTTCCGTGCTCAGGTTAATGGTGATGAGGCAACATCTGGTTTCTTCGGTGAGAGTGCTTCAGGCTTCAGCTTCTGTTGCCCAACAGGTGGTAAGTACAAGTTTACTATCGACCCACAGAACTGGACATACTCTTATGCTCCATTTGTTGACAAGTTGTATTATGCAGGTGATGCTTACGGTTGGCCAGCTGATGGATGTGCAATGGTAAAGAACGGTGATGAGTTTGTTGGTTACTACTATGTAAACACTCCATCTTATGGTTCGTTCAAGTTTGTTTCTGAAGGTAACTGGTACGGTGGTCATGATGGTAAGATTGAGGGTGATGACAATATCTCACCAGACCATGAAGGCTACTACAAGATTGCTGTAAACTGGGATGCAAAGACATATACTCTCACAGAGGTTACAAGCATCACTTGTGTTGGTAACCACAACGGTTGGAATGTTTCTGATGCTTCTCAGCACATGACATACAATGCAGATGAAAAGTGCTGGGAACTCACTACCGAACTCACTAATGGCTTCAAGTTTGCCATGAACGACGACTGGTCTATCAGTTGGGGTGGTGCTAATGGCGATCCTAAGTCTTACGACCTTCTCACAGAGTTCAGCGGTAAGGACCTCGATGCCCCAGAAGGCGATGGCACTTACTCTATCAAGCTTTACCTCGGTTGTGAAGGAACACATAAGGTTGTTCTCACTAAGAAATAATAATCTATAATTCTATAAAGAAAAGGGGCGGACAGACTTCTGCCCGCTCCTTTTTCAACTTAATATACGATATGCTTAAGAAAACTCTCTTCACACTCCTTTCCCTCCTCTTCACTCTCAGCAGTTCTGCACAGCATGAGGTGATGCTTCAGGGATTCTATTGGGATGGATATTCAGACTGCAAATGGCAGAAGCTTGAGAAGCAAGCAGAAGAACTCGCACAATATTTCGACCTCATTTGGATTCCTAATTCTGGCTATTGTGGTGGAGGCAACAACATGGGTTACCTTCCTCTTTACTATTGGAACCAGAATTCAAGTTTCGGAACAGAGGCAGAACTCCGTTCTATGATTAAGACCTTCAAGGAGAAAGGTCTTGGAACTATTGCTGATGTTGTCATCAATCACCATAACACCAGCAATGGTTGGTTTGGTTTTCCACAAGAGACATACAATGGTGTGACTTACCAGTTCCAATCGACAGACATCTGCAGCAACGATGATGGTGGTGCAGCCCTCACTCAGGCTAAGAAGGAAGGTGTTTCGCTCTCTCCAAATGCCGATACAGGTGAAGGTTGGGATGGTTGTCGCGACCTCGACCATAAGTCTGAGAATGTGAATAAGATTATCAAAGCATATCTCAAGTATCTTCTCGAAGACCTCGGTTATACAGGTTTCCGTTACGATATGGTGAAGGGTTATTCAGCATCTATCCTTGCAGACTACAATTCATCTTCTCATCCTCAGTTCTCGGTAGGCGAATACTGGGATTCTTCTTCACGCATCAAGTCGTGGATTGATGGCACAAAGGTTGATGGCACTCCAACCTCTTTAGCCTTCGACTTCCAGTTCCGCTATCGTGTTCGTGATGCTGTGAGCCAGAACAACTGGACTATCCTTGCAGGCAATCCTTCCGATGCAGGCGGTTATCCACTCGCTCTTCAGGCAGACTACCAGAAGTATGCCGTTACCTTCGTGGAGAACCACGATACAGAACGCCGTCCGGGTGCAGAACAGGACCCGCTCAAGGGTGACACACTCGCTGCAAATGCCTTCATGCTCGCTATGCCTGGCACTCCATGTGTGTTCCTCAAGCACTGGATGAATGCAAAGAGCGACATCAAGCGAATGGTTTCTGCCCGCAAACTTGCTGGCATAACAAATACAAGCAAGTACGAACAGGTTGCATCCGCTCAACTCTATTATGGAGTGAAGACAACAGGTACAAAGGGTTCTCTCATCTGTGTTGTCGGCAAGACTCCAACTGCATACGCTGTTCCTTCGGGTTACACAAAGGTATGTTCGGGTAAGGACTACATCTACTATCTCTCAAACGATGTGGCAGCAGAATGGAACAAGGTGGAACAGCAGATAGCAGATGAAATCAAGGCTGCAGAAGAGGAACTCGGCAACTTCACTCCTCATACCGCAACCATCTATGTGAAGGCAAACTTCACTCCAGTTTATTTCTACCTCTGGGACAGCAACAACAACTCCCAACTCAATGGTAACTGGCCAGGCAAACAGCCAGCTACTACTACCATCAATGGTGAAACATGGTACTACCAAACGGTCAACGTCGATAAGCCTGATTACTATTTTAACATCATCTTCAATCAGGGTAGCGGCAAACCACAGACTGCCGACATCACCAACCTCTCTTCCGACCACTACTACGAGGCAACCCTCACAGGTGCTACCATCTCGCATAAGGATGTAACCGAAGCCACTTCTATCTCTCCAGTCGTATCGGAAGATGCCTCTTCTCCTTTGTACGACCTCATGGGCAGAAAGGTCACTACACCTCTTCAAGGCCACATCTACATCAGAAATAATAAAAAAATAGTATATTAACTAATCCCTCATCACCCTCGGGGCAAAGATTACTACCTTTTAGATAGTATCTACTCCCCTCCATTTGGGGAGGGGCAGGGGGTGGGTCCTTATGAAACAACCTAATCTATCTTTCTGGAAACTCTTCAACATCTCGTTTGGTTTCTTTGGTGTTCAGATTGCATACGCACTTCAGAGTGCCAATATCTCTCGTATCTTCGCCACTCTCGGTGCAGACCCACACCAACTTTCGTTCTTCTGGATTCTTCCTCCGCTCATGGGTATGATAGTGCAACCAATCATCGGAATGCTTTCCGACAAGACATGGTGTCGCTTTGGTCGTCGCATCCCATACCTCTTCGTTGGAGCAATCGTTGCAGTAGCCGTTATGCTCATGCTTCCTAATGCGGGTTCACTTGGTCTCACCACTCAGGTTGTGATGTGGGGACTCACAGGAACAATGCTCTTCGGACTCATGTCGCTCATGTTCCTCGACACATCTATCAACATCGCCATGCAACCATTCAAGATGATGGTTGGCGATATGGTCAACGAAGAACAGAAGGGTGTGGCATATAGCATCCAGTCGTTCCTTTGCAATGCAGGTTCGCTCGTTGGCTACCTCTTCCCATATATCTTCACTTTCCTCGGTGTGCAGAATGTGGCACCAGAGGGTGTCATCCCTAATTCGGTTATCTATTCATTCTATATTGGTGCAGCAATCCTCATCCTTTGTGTTATCTACACCACATTCAATGTGAAGGAATACTCGCCTGAGGAGATGGCTAAGTTTGGTGCTGGAGCAGAAGAGAAGGCTGCCGATGCCGTTGAAACAATCACAGAGCAGGGCAAGTCGGCATCTATCCCTTATACCTTCTTCTCTATCGGACTTGTTCAGTTCTTCTGTTGGGCTGCTTTCATGTATATGTGGACCTATACCAATGGAGCTGTAGCAGCACAGTGTTGGGGTACAACCGATGTTCATTCGGCAGGTTATCAGGAGGCAGGCAACTGGGTAGGTGTGGTGTTCGCGGTTCAGGCTATCGGTTCTGTCATCTGGGCTGCACTCATTCCTGCACTCACAAAACTCACAAACACTAAGTTTGCCTACATCATCTCCCTCCTTCTCGGAGCAGTAGGTTTCATCAGCACTATGTGGGTAACAAACCAGTATGTCCTCTTCATCAGTTTCCTCCTCATCGGATGTGCTTGGGCTGGTATGCTTGCCTTCCCATTCATCCTCTTCACCAATGCTCTCCAGGGAAATCCAAAGATGGGAACATATCTCGGACTCTTCAACTGCACCATCTGTCTTCCTCAGATTGTAGCAGCTGTGCTTGGTGGTATGTTCCTCAATGCTCTCGGTGGCGAACAAGTCATGATGCTCGTTCTCGCAGGTGTTCTCCTTGCTATTGGTTCATGTTGTGTGTTCACTATAAAGTCAAAGTAAGAGTTCAAAGCCAATCACAAATAGTATGAAAAGACTTATTCTTTCAATACTTGCATCCGCAACATTCTTCCTTGTTCATGCACAAGAGCGCTTGTTCAACGAGATGCAATACTCGCAAAAGCAAACGGTATTCACCCTTAATGCCCCTTCATCAGCAAAGGCTGTCAAGGTGCGCATCTATAACTCTGCTTCTGCAAGCATCCCTTCAAAGGTCGTGTCGCTCAAGAGAGTAGGGCAGGACCGTTGGCAAACAACCGTAAAGGGCAACCTTCTCGGCAAGTTCTATACCTTCGACATGGGACGAGGCGAATGTCCTGGCACCTTTGCAACAGCTGTTGGAGTGAATGGTAAGCGTGCCGCCATTCTCGACCTCTCGACAACTAATCCTGAAGGTTGGGACAAGGACTCACGACCTGCTATCTCTTCTCCTTCCGACCTCGTGGTCTATGAGATGCACCATCGTGACTTCTCTATCCATCCAAGCAGCAAGAGTCAGCATCCGGGTAAGTTCCTTGCTCTCACCGAACCAAAGAACATATACTATCTCAAGACTCTCGGCATCAATGCTGTGCAGATTCTTCCTTCCTACGACTATGCCACAGTAGATGAGAGTCATCCTGATGTTCCTCAATACAACTGGGGTTACGACCCACTCAACTATAATGTTCCTGAGGGTTCTTACTCTACTGATGCCACTCGTCCTGAGGTTCGCATCCGTGAGTTCAAGCAAATGGTTCAGGCACTTCATAATGCTGGCATTCGTGTCATCCTCGATGTGGTCTATAACCATTGCATGGCTATTGATGGCAGCAACTTCCAACTCACCTATCCCGACTACTACTATCGCATGACAGAGCAAGGCAAAGGTTCTGCAGGTAATATCGGTTCTACAGGAGGCAACTACTCCGATGGTTCGGGTTGTGGCAACGAGACAGCTTCCGAGAAACCTCTCATGCGCCAGTTCATGCTTGAGAGTGTGAAGCATTGGATAAACGAGTATCACATCGATGGTTTCCGTTTCGACCTCATGGGTATTCACGACATCGAGACCATGAACATCATTCGTGCTGAAGTGAACAGGATAGACTCTTCAATCACCATCTATGGTGAAGGATGGAGTGCAGGCACTTGTGCCATTGAGCAAGACCGCCTTGCTATGAAGGCTGTTACATACAAGATGCCGGGTATTGGTGCTTTTGCCGATGATATGCGTGATGCCATTCGTGGACCATTCTCCGATGACACCAAACCTGCCTACCTTGCAGCCATCGCAGGCAATGAGGAGAGCATTAAGTTCGGACTTGTTGGAGGCATTCAGCATCCACAGGTCGATATGTCAAAGGTGAACTACAGCAAGGCGGCTTGGACTGCACAACCTACTCAACATGTCTCGTATGTATCGTGCCATGATGACATGAGTCTTGTCGATCGCATTCGCACATCTTTCCCTGGCATACAAACCGACGAACTCATTCGTCTCGACAAACTCGCCCAGACCTTCGTACTCACCTCACAAGGCATCCCATTTCTCTGGGCAGGTGAGGAGGTGCTTCGTGACAAGAAAGGTGTTCACAATTCCTACAACTCACCAGATAGCATCAATCAGATTGATTGGAACAACCTTATCAAGTACCCTGATGTCTTCCTCTATTATAGAGGTCTCATCGAGATGCGAATAGCCCACAAGGCTTTCCGCATGGCAGATGCCGAACTGGTTCGCAAGAACGTGCGTTTCCTTGATGCTCCATCATGCGTTATAGCCTTCACACTCAATGGCAAGGCTGTGGGTGATTCGTGGAACGATATCGTCTGCATCATGAACTCCAACAAGACTCCTCAGCAAGTTACCATCCCAGAAGGCACCTACACCGTTGTCTGTCGTGATGGCATGGTTGCGGTCGGTGGTCTCGACAAGTGTCAAGGTGGCACCATTACCGTAGGACCACAGCAAGCGTTGATAATGCATAAATAATAACTATCTCATAAAAAAACAGTTATCTCTATATTGGCTGCACTGGTGTCACTTATGGTATCAGCGCAGTATTCTGTTCATGAAGTATCGCCATCGTATGTGTGGCCAACAGACCAGAAGGTGCTGGATAATCTTCATAAGTGGCAAGACCTCAAGTTTGGCATCCTCATCCATTGGGGCTTGTACTCCGTGATGGGGCGATGCGAGAGTTGGGAACTCACCATAGGCTACGGTCCTCTCGACATCCTTTGGCTTGATGGTGGATGGTGAAAAAGTGATGATCGACGACTACGAATGGGATTGGGACAACGAAGATAAGTATGAGGTAGAATAATCCATTAGTCACAATTCAACAAAAAAACTTGACAATTTCAATGTTTTTTTTACGGGCATATTCATGTCGGTTTATCGGGCAAAAGCATGAAGCAAATACGAGCATACCGCTCTTGAACGTACGAGCATCAGATAACGAACCATTCGAGCCAACGCATGAAGAACATTCGAGCATAAGATTACGGAATGTATGAGCAAATAAATCATCATAATATTCTTGTCCTGCCATTTAAAAAGTGACAGGTTGAGGACTACAAGCTGTCACTTTTTTTTCAACCTGTCACTCAACCTGTCACTTCCTATCTCTATGACTATCTATCCATTATCTCAAAAAGTGACAAGGTGACAGCTTTTTCACGGAATTCTTCTCATGTAAGAAAAACAGCCTTAG
>JAGHTW010000180.1 GCA_018065145.1 Candidatus Prevotella equi | reverse complement strand
ACCTGTAGAACCTGGTTCAAAGATTCCTGTCTCAATACCTTTTTCAAAGATGATCTTCTCTTTCGCCCGATCCTGCTTGTTCTTGCTCAGGAACTCTTTGAAACTCCTTCTTGCAGAAAACAAGTTGTTGTCTGTTGGCAAAGTCTCATCCCAACTTCTGATAATGTCAGGAAGGCTTATAGAGTCTGCCAGCGAGCGCGTATAGTTCTTTGCATCTGTTATGCTGTCATTTATGTGGTTTATCGTTCCTGTGCTGAGTGCATCGCTTATCTCCAGGTCCATCAGACTTGGCAGGTTCACGCGTCGGGTTATCTTTGTGATACGGCTCTTCCTTGAACCTGCAGATGGGAAGTATTGGGAACTTTCGAGATTGACCCTGCGACCAATGTAAAAGGTTTCTCCAGATTCCTCTACCCAGACATGATCAGTCTGTCCTTTGTAGCGAGACACATCAATTCCATGCTTGGCGTTGTATTCTTCAACAGCAGCGCGAAACTCTGCTTCCGCTATCGGGTAATACTCATCTGGCATTCTCAGGTTCCAAAGGATGTATTTATCTCCAGTCTTTGGAACGAGAGGACCACCAGGCAACTGTGTGTTGTCATCGTATGGCCAGATGGTTATTATCTCGAACTCTCTTGTTTGGCTGTCATAGTTCACTTCAAAATAATGTTCATCATCAGAACCAAGTCCTGCAAGCTCGCTTCCTTCCTGAAATGACACACGAATGACAGCATCCGGCAACATGTAACTGTTCGGATCAAAGTTCAGAGAGTTGTCCTGAAAGTAATAAATCGTGAAGGGGTTTCCGTCTTCATCGGTCTTTTCCTCATGGCGCACATAGCTGACGGTTCCGACTCTTCGAGGGTAGATGTCAGCGAAAGCGTCTTTCTCATAATGATGGATAACGCCGTATTCCTTCACGAGGTTGTCAAGGTCCACATATTTCGCGCCTCCTGGCAGCATCAAGTGACTGTGACCATATCTTTCCGGATCAATGTTTCTGCTACTGCCTACAGGAAACAGTCTTGTGTAGAACTTCACGTTATCGGCTGTGTCTTGCTCCAGCCCTGTGAGACCTTTGCCATAACCGATATTTAGGACTTCACCATATTCACATCTGCATAAGTTGATGGTCTGACCTTCTGCCCACCATTCCACACCAACTTTCTCGGCAAGTTCCTTCAAGGCTTCATCACAATACTTGCCGTGATAGTCGATGACTATGTTCTCTGTTCCTGTGACGCTACCCACCTTCCAGTTGGTAGTGCTGTCCATGCCGTCATTTATACTGCCGACAATGAGGCGCATGTGTTCCACTGGTGGAGCTGTCAGAGTAAACTCAGGCTCATTGTCGCCATCAGTTGTGTTGAGCACCAGGAATCTTTTTATGACACTTTCGATACCGTGCATCTTGATGTCATACGCCCATTCCTGAGTGCTTTTCATCGTTGGCTTGCTGCGCTCTGTTATCCAGTACCGCTCGCCTTCGTATTCACACCAGTCATTCACATCAAAGTCAACATACTCATACAGCGTGAAGGAGAGGGTCAGGATGTTGTCACCCTGAATCTCCTTTGACTGTGTGCTACTGTCATTCGCACTTATCCGCGCCCTTGCCTGGCCGTATCTGTCGAATATAGTTATAAGCATATTCTAATGTTGTTTTAATTATCGTGCAAATGAGCGTCATCGAGCTTGCTCGTTTGACCGAGTGCAGCCGATAATCAGCTCGCTAATGTCATTACAAAATGGGATTCGGCTCCCTGAATTTCACCTTGAATCTGCTGGCGTGTTTGCCTTCCTTCCAGATGTAGGTCAAGGGCTTGAAGTTCGAGCTGTCAAGGTAGAACACTCTCAACGTCATTGACAGTTCTGTGAACTTGATGTTAAGCCATCCGTCAGAGCCTTCTTTTAGAAAGTTGATGAATGCTTGGTACTTCCTCAGCCATTCATTACGACTCTCTGCATAGAGGGCAAAGTGTAGCGTAACATCACGCGCCTGATTAGACACAATGAGCTGGGCAGAATGCTTCTCGCCATTCTCTTCTCGAATGTCAACAGCCGTATGTGTCTTCGTCTTGGAAGGGGACAGTATAGCCGTAAGGTTCTCGCGACCACCTTTCTTCTCTTCCGTAAGAAATGCACCGAACTCTTTCCAGATGTCCGTGCCGTTTATGATTACAAGTCCGCCTAATATCTTATCCATGTCTATTTTACTTTAAGTCCTTCCCTTATGATCTTCTCCACGGAACTCTTGATTCCGTCCAGGAGTTTCTTGCTTTCACCAGTATGTTCCTCAATGCGTGCAAGTTTGTCGCTCACGGTGCTCATCTTGACTGAAATGTCTTCTGTGTGCTCGTCAATGTTAGACCAGTGCATCTGACCACTGACAAACAAGCCTTCAAGTTTCGTTCCCTGTTCTTGGCTCATGGCAGAGAATCCACCAGCCTTTCCGCTCTGGCTTGAACCAGAACCAGAGAACACATCTATGCCTGTTGCCTTGGCGATTTCATCAAGACGACTGTTAGCATCTGACATTACATCTTGGAATCTGTTTTTCCAGTTGTCCAGATAGGTTTCATCTGCAGTGCCATTGATAAGGCTTTCACTGAGCTCATTATACAAAGGTTCTATCATATTGGAAAGCTCCTGATACATGAAAGCATTCAGCAAAGCTTCTGCGATGGTATCCTCTGTAAACTGTGCAAAGCTCTTGATGTCACCTCGTGCTTCTTTCAGTGCATCCTTTACATTAGAAAGGAAACCATCGAAGTTCACACCCATCACCATTTCGCGCATCTGCGTGTAACACTCTTCAATCTTTGATTTCAGATCATCAATCGTTTTGCCGCTTTCAACCCATGCTTCGTAATAGTCTCGTGCCGCATCAGACAGTTTATCCTGGTTATACCACAGTTGGATTTGCTCCGCGCTGTAACCTCTAAGACTCCATTCTGCAGAACCTCCATTGAGCGAATTACCCCATTCGTAGTAGCCATTACTTCCTTGCAGACGGCTCCACAGGTCATCATTGGCTTGCATTTCTGCCTTTATGTTCTGCTGGTACTTCTCGAATGCCTCATTCTGCGCTTCCCACACCGACACACTGTTAGGACGGCTATATCCTTTTTCAACGAGCCAGTTGAGAATTTCCTGATCCTTGACGATGTCTGCTATAGTGTCTCTGTTAACAGCAAGTTCTTGGCTTCTCTCACGAGTCGCGCGATTTGTCTCAATCTCTGCAATGTACCATTGGCGTTTCATTTCTTCCATCTTCTCCTTCCAACTGGTGAAGAGGGAAACAATCTGCCCAAGTCCGGACAAGGTGTTTGTTATGCCTCCCACAATGTCACCTGACCATATCTGAGCAATACCTGTACCCATGTCCATCATGCCATCGCAGAAGCTCATCATTTCATTGATTGACTTGGAGAATCGTTCACCGAAAACGCTTTCAAGGCTTTCACCCCAGCCTTTGATGGTACCGGTGAGGGCTTTGCCGTCAGCATTGACCTTTTTCAGAGCACCGCTGACATCACCATCATTCTTCATTTCCTTGATCAGCGAAGACCAGGATGACCGGAAGGCAGCAAATGGATTGTTCTTCTCCAGTTCCTTTTTGATGGAGTCAACCTGTTTCTGCATTCTTCGGAACTCATCAACAGTGACCTTGACTGTCTTCTTTACGAATTTGCCATCAGGATCCTTCACAGGGATGTCTATTTCTACGCCGTCAGTGAGGACACGAGCCTTGCTGAGTGTTTCCTTTGCCTGAGAATAGAAGTCCTTCAAAACCTTATATCCCTTTTCAGACACCTCGCCAAACAGTTTGTCATAGAACTCAGACGATTTCAGTATCTCACTCTGCAATGAAGCAATCTCACGCTTGTAGGCTTCTGTTCTTGCAGCAATGGAGGCTTCTATGTCAGATGTATCAGAACCTGCAGCACGCAGTTTTTCCAATTCCGAATTGTAAATTTGCATGTCTGCATTATACTGTTCGTCGATGCTGCGTCTCTTCTGGTCAAAGTCCTTGTATTGGTCAAGAAGAGCATTCAGTTTCTCCTTGTTCTTGGCAATTTCCTCATCGCTCAATTCTTGTAGGCTTTGATCCATTTTGTCCTGGGCATTCTTTATCGCAGCGGTTATGGCATCGCTCTGATCCTGGGTTAAAACACCACTCTGGGCTTCACGCCATTTATCCCTTTGCTCTTCTATCGCTGCTATTTCTTTGTCATAGTCAAGTTGTATCTGCCTTCTGCGCTTTTCACTTCCTTCTTCCAGCAGGTCTATTGCATTCTGCTCGTTTTCCCAGCGCATTCGTTGTAATTCCTTTGCTGCCGCCTGTTCGGCTTTTAGGCGTTCATCTTCCGTGTCTTTGTCACCATTCCCGGCAGTTGTGCCGTTTGTTCCGTCTCCTTCGTGTTTGAATTTATGGGGGATGGCTGCTTGGGCTTTGATGGCAGCGTCTTTTGCTACATCCCATTTGTCCGAATAGAAGTCCACTTCTTCGTCATACATCTTCTTCAGGCTGGCATTCGTCTCTCGTGCCTGCTGCATACGATACGTATTGATAGCATCAATGGCACGCTGTGATTTTACACCTCCGTCACCAAACATAGGGTCGGAGAAGTCCCC
>JAGHTW010000018.1 GCA_018065145.1 Candidatus Prevotella equi | reverse complement strand
AGGATTATCTCTGGTGGGTTATCGCCTGACAACACAAGGAACTCTTTTCCGTTGATGCCGTGTTCGAAACGCTCCACCTCTCGTTCCGGAACGATATACTTTCTATTGACGCGCATATAAAGCTTAGGATTCAATGTCTCAGCAAGTGCACTCAGCGTCATATCAAACTCATACGACGTACCATCCTTTAGGACCAGGTACGTCGTTTTGTTTTCTGACACCATGTAACGTACCTGCGAGATATGTATTATCTTCTCGCTCTTGAATGTCTTGACGAAGAAACGCTCACGATACTTGGCGTGTTTCTTCACCATCTGCATCAATTCCTTTCGATGTTCATTGGTGATTAGTCGCTCCTGCGTCTTGCGTATTGCCTCATAGAGTCTTTCCTCGTTCAATGGTTTTAGTATATAAGAAAGGCTGTTGTACTCAAACGCCTTCATAGCATATTCCTCCGTAGCAGAAACAAAGACAACAGGCACATCCTCTGGTGCATCATCAAGTGCATAAAAGGCAAGGCCATCGCTCAACTGCGTATCAGCAATGATGATATCCACGCGTTCCTTGTTCCTGAGAAAGAAATCCCTTCCCTCCTGCACCGTTGTCATCATTCCCAAAAAGATACAGTTGTTATCGTGCTGCACCATCATCTCGCACAGCTGATCGTAAGTGCTCTTGTCAGACTCAAGTATTAGAACATTCATGCCGCAACAATTCGTTAATCCGATAATTTGACAATATTAACAATCGTCATTGCAGCCTTGTGCATGACATCTATAGATACAAACTCATGAGGACCGTGGAAATTCACCGCACCGGTAAAGATATTCGGACATGGCAGTCCCATGAAGGACAGTTGTGCTCCGTCCGTACCGCCACGTATCGGCTGTACCTTTGGCGTTACGCCTGCTGACAGCATAGCAGCCTTGGCGCGCTCTATGATATGCATCACAGGCTTCACCTTCTCCAACATGTTATAATACTGATCCTTCACGATGACGGAACAAGTGCCGTCACCATATTTCGCGTTTATTCTCTCCGCACACTCCTCCATCATACGCTTACGTTCCTCGAAGCGCATGCGGTCATGGTCGCGGATAATATACGACAACTGCGCTCCTTCGCAACTGCCCTTCATTGACGTAAGATGATAGAATCCCTCATATCCCTCCGTCGTCTCAGGCCTTTCGTTGCCAGGCAGCAGCGCCGCAAACTCCATTGCTACATGCTGTGCGTTCACCATCTTTCCCTTGCCATAGCCAGGGTGCACACTGACGCCCGTAAACGACACCTTCGCCGATGCCGCATTGAAGTTCTCGTACTCTAACTCTCCCTCATCTCCTCCGTCGATGGTATAAGCCCAATCGCATGCAAAGCGCTTCACATCGAAATGATGTGCGCCCATGCCTATCTCCTCATCGGGATTGAACGCCACACGAACCGTTCCATGCTGTATCTCCTTGTGGTCACGAAGATAACACACAGCATGCATTATCTCTGCTATTCCTGCCTTGTCATCAGCGCCGAGCAGCGTGGTACCATCGGTCACGATAATGTCTTCGCCCTTGTGCGCAAGCAGTTCCGGGAACTTCTCCACCCTACTCACGATGCCTGCCGACAGTTCTATGTCGCAACCGTCATAGTCCCTTATGATGCGCGCCTTGACATCCTTGCCGGAACAGTCTGGTGATGTATCATAATGGCTTATAAAACCTATGACAGGAGCATCCTCCATGCCTGGAGATGCAAGGAGCGTTCCATACAAATACCCTTGCTCATCAAGCACCACGTCATGCAATCCTTCCCGTATCATCTCTTCCCGCAATGCCTCTGCAAAGAGCAGTTGCTTGGAAGTGCTTGGTACGGTATCAGAATCCTCTGCCGACTGTGTGTCGAATGTGGTATAATGTATGAAACGCTCTTCTATAGTCATCTTAATTAGCCATCTTTTCTCTTACCTTTGCTTCCAGTTCCTCGCACAGCTCTGGGTTATCCTTGAGCAATGCAAGCACCGCATCACGGCCCTGTGCGAGTTTTGAATCTCCGTAAGAGAACCAAGAGCCAGACTTCTTCACGATATTGTAATCTACCGAGAGATCAAGAATCTCACCTACCTTTGAGATACCCTCGCCGAACATGATGTCAAACTCACACTTACGGAAAGGAGGTGCTACCTTGTTCTTCACAATCTTTATCTTCGTGAGCTTACCAAGAATCTCTTCTCCGTCCTTGATTGCTGCACCTGGACGCACGTCGATACGTACGGAAGCATAGAACTTCAGTGCGTTACCGCCCGTTGTTGTCTCAGGGTTACCGAACATCACGCCGATCTTCTCACGCAACTGGTTGATGAAGATACACGTAGTCTTTGTCTTTGAAATCGTAGATGTCAGCTTACGCAGTGCCTGAGACATCAGTCGTGCCTGCAGTCCAACCTTGTTGTCACCCATCTCACCATCAATCTCTGCCTTTGGTGTCAGCGCTGCCACTGAGTCAATGACAACAATATCCACCGCAGCGCTTGAGATAAGCTGGTCTGCTATCTGCAATGCCTGCTCACCGTTGTCTGGCTGTGAGATAAGAAGGTTGTCAACATCCACTCCGAGATTCTCCGCATAGAAGCGGTCAAAGGCATGCTCTGCATCAATGAAGGCAGCAATGCCACCCTGCTGCTGTGCCTGTGCTATAGCGTGTATGGCGAGCGTTGTCTTACCAGATGACTCAGGTCCGAATATCTCGATGATACGTCCCTTAGGATAACCACCAACACCCAGTGCTATATCCAGTCCCAGTGAACCAGAAGGAATCACCTCTACGCTTTCTATCTTCTCGTCGCCCATGCGCATTATGGCACCCTTGCCACAACTTTTCTCAATCGCAGCCATTGCCACCTGTAATGCCTTGAGCTTTGCTTCTTTTTCGTTTATATCTGCCATAATTCCTGAATTTTCAATTCTCAATTTTCAATTTTCAATTTTCAAAGTTCCAAGTCTCCATTGAACACCTCTATCCAAGGCAGTCCCTGCTTATTGAGCTGTTCCATGAATGGATCTGGATCAAAGTCCTCTACGTTCCACACGCCAGGCTTCTTCCACAGTCCCTTGAAGAACATCATGGCGCCAATCATTGCTGGAACGCCCGTAGTATAGCTGACGCCCTGCATGCCGGTCTCCTTGTAAGCCTCCTGATGCTTGCAGTTGTTATAAACGTAGTATGTCTGTTCCTTACCATCCTTGATACCACGTATGCGACATCCTATACTTGTCTCGCCGTCGTAGTTCTCGCCAAGGTCCTGAGGGTTTGGCAATACTGCCTTAAGGAACTGCAGCGGTACTATCTTCACCTTTGTCACGCCAGAGCCGTCAGCCTTAGGAGCTTCATATTCTATCTCGTCAATACGCGACATGCCGAGGTTCTGTATCACGTCAAGATAAGTGAGATACTGCTGTCCGAAGGTCATCCAGAAGCGTGCCTGCTTTATCGTAGGATAATTCTTCACGAGCGACTCCAGTTCCTCATGGTGCATGAGGTAAGACTCACGTGGACCGATGTTAGGATATGTCAGCGCCTTATGCACCTCAAGAGGCTCTGTCTCCAACCATTCTCCGTCCTTATAGTAAAGACCCTTCTGTGTTATCTCGCGGATATTTATCTCTGGGTTGAAGTTTGTGGCAAATGCCTTATGGTGATTACCGGCATTGCAATCCACGATGTCCAGATAGTGTATCTCATCAAAGTGATGCTTTGCAGCATAAGCGGTATAAACGCCAGACACGCCCGGGTCAAAACCACAACCGAGGATTGCCGTCAGACCAGCATCCTCAAAGCGCTGCTTGTAAGCCCACTGCCAAGAGTATTCGAAGTGTGCCTCGTCCTTTGGCTCATAGTTGGCGGTGTCAAGATAGTTCACGCCGCAAGCCAGACAAGCATCCATAATCGTCAGGTCCTGGTATGGCAACGCGAGGTTCACACACAACTCCGGCTTAAACTCATTAAAGAGAGCCTTCAACTGCTCCACATCATCAGCGTCAACCTGTGCTGTAGAGATATTCATCTTCTTACCACTGCCAGCCTTCTTGATAGCCTCCACGATAGCGTCGCACTTCTCCTTGCGGCGGCTTGCTATCATAAAGTCTGTGAAGACATCATCATTCTGTGCAATCTTGTGTGCCGCCACGGTAGCTACACCGCCAGCACCAATCATAATTAATCTTGCCATTATATCTAATTTTTATTTCCTCATATCTTGTTTCGCCTGCGCCTTCGTTGCAAGGGCATTCGCCTCAAGGGCGTTCGCCTTTCTATGGAAGCCGTAGCGCATGTTATGATGAACGAGAATCAGCGAATCCTCGTCCATATATTCAAACTGCAACGTATCCAGCACATCAGGCTCATGCTTTTGGTTAGCAGCAGCAAGCACAGTCCTCTCACCCGAAACGAGTATCAGCTTACCGTTGAGCATATACCATCCCTTGTAGTTTCTCACATCAGGGTACTGCACTGGCGAGTCATCCTCCAGGGAGTTCGCCCTCATCACCCTACCAACAGGCACCGCTACATGACCTCTCTTCAGAGTAAATCCATACTCGCGTGGCACGAAGAACGTCTCCTTCACGCTGTCCGGCATATTCTCCATCATGCGCTTCTGCATCCTCTTGCTCATGTGCTGCAGATCCTTCATCACCGGCATGACAGGATAGGTCCATGTTCCCTTCAGCTGGTCGAGGTTTATCACCATCGTTGCCTCCGTACTATCCTCAGGATTGCGCATCACGCCAATCCAGTCACCTATCTGCGGTTTGCCTATTATGCGACCCGCCTGCTTCGCTTCTATACAATTCAGCGTGACAGGGTCACCGCTGAACGGCCATATCACCACGACGCTATCCGTTGTACCGTCGCACGAAAGACCATAAAGCATCGAGTCACCCTTTATCTCTATCTCCTGCTGCACCGGCATCTCCTCCATCGCTGGTCCGCCATCACTCTTACGGCAAGCCCCAGTCACGAGAAGCAGCGCTGTTATCATGACAATGAAAAATCTTTTCTGCATTTCTATCACCTTATTATTATGTTTTGCAAAGGTACTTACTTTTTTGCAAAACACCAAAACATTACCTTAAAAAAGTTTTGCATGTCACACAAATGACACTTCTATGAACAAAAATTTAATGATAGTATTGTGATTGTATAACCCTAACGATGTAATCGTATAACTTTTACGCTGTAATCGTATAACTTTAGCACAAAATTTATGCATAAATTTCCCGCAAAAGTGCAACGATTACACCACCACACTTCAACCATAGAAACATGACAGCAAAACTATCACCAAGATAAAAAGCCCATATAACAAAACAATCACATATTTACGATTTTCAGCGGAAACACTATTAATTTACCCTATTTCCGCTGGCTATCGATGCTTTTTGTTGC
>JAGHTW010000224.1 GCA_018065145.1 Candidatus Prevotella equi | reverse complement strand
CTCTTCACTAATGCTCTTCAGGGCAATCCCAAGATGGGCACTTACCTTGGACTCTTCAACTGCACTATCTGTCTCCCGCAGATTGTGGCAGCAGTGCTCGGCGGCACTCTCCTTGGCATTGTAGGCGGAGAGCAGGTCATGATGCTTGTCATGGCAGGTGTGTTCCTGGTGCTTGGATCTGTGTGCGTGCTGACAATCAAAAGTGATAACAAGTAAACCATAATACCTCAATGAGACATTTACACGAAGGATTTCGCAATGCAGGAACAGCTGTGCCTGTATTCTCGCTGCGCTCGGAAGGCAGCTTCGGAGTGGGCGATTTCGGCGACTTGCAAATGATGATTGACTGGGTGGCAAAGACCGGCCAGCACATCTTGCAGATTCTGCCTATCAACGACACGACATCAACACATACATGGGTTGACTCATACCCATATTCTGCCATAAGCATCTACGCTCTCCATCCAATGTACTGTGACCTGCGCCAGCTTCCAGCCCTGAACGACAAGGCTGTGGCAGCAGAGTTCGAGGAAATGCGAAGAGAGCTGAATGCCTATGCCCAGATAGACTACGAAGCTGTGAATAGCGCAAAGAACGCTTACTTGCAGTTCGTGTATAAGCAAGAGGGCGGCAAGGTTCGCCGCACCAAGGCATACAAGTCTTTCATTGGAGAGACTCAGCACTGGCTCGATGGCTACGTGGAGTATTGTGTCAAGCGCGACAAGGCAACGGATGGAAATTATTACCGTTGGGTGCAGTATGTGCTTGACCAGCAGATGAAGGCTGCGCACGAGCACGCAAAGGAATGTGGCGTAATGCTCAAAGGAGATATTCCTATAGGCGTCAATCGCAGAGGTGCCGATGTGATGCTTGAACCGCGCTATTTCAATATGAACGGACAGGCAGGAGCACCGCCCGACAACTTCTCGGTCAACGGACAGAACTGGGGCTTCCCAACGTACAACTGGGATGAAATGCTGAAGGACGACTGCCAATGGTGGGTGCGTCGCTTTCAGAATATGGCTAAGTACTTTGATGCCTACCGCATAGATCACGTGTTGGGATTCTTCCGAATCTGGGAGATACCTATCCACGCTGTCCACGGACTTCTCGGTCAGTTCCAGCCAGCATTGGGCTTGACCAAGCAGGAGATTGAAGGCTATGGGCTCTGGCTCGACGAAGACTTCATGACACGTCCTTTCATCGCAGGTTGGGTCATCGACCGTTTCTTCCCTGGACGTAGTGAAGAGGTCAAAGGCACTTTCTTGAACTCAGAAGGAAATGACATGTGGAGTATGCGCGAGGGCTTCAGCACTCAGCGAAAGGTTGAGGCATACTTCCTTTCAAAGTGCAGTGGCAAGCCAGAGAAACTCAGTGCTGACGATGTCAACCTGCGCGAAGGGCTCTATTCGCTCATCAGCAACGTGCTATTCGTTCGCGACCATAAGAACCCAGAGCTCTTCCATCCACGCATCGCCGTGCAGAACGACCCTGTGTATGAAACACTTTGGCAGCACGACAAGGACAACTTCAACCGTCTGTATAACGATTACTTCTATCGTCGCAACAACCAGTTCTGGTATGAAGAGGCAATGAAGAAACTGCCTCGACTCTGCGACGCTACAGACATGATATGCTGCGCCGAAGACCTCGGAATGGTGCCTGACTGTGTGCCTTGGGTGATGAACCAGTTGCAGATTCTCACTCTCGAGCTTCAGTCTATGCCAAAGGATCCAAGTTGCCGTTTCGGACATCTTGAGCGCAACCCATGGCGTTCTGTGTGCACTATCTCAAGCCACGACTCTGCTACGATGCGAATGTGGTGGGACGAGGATTGGGCGCTCACTCAAGAGTTCTACAACACAATGCTTGGACATGGCGGCCCTGCTCCTCATCCTATGCCAGAGTGGCTTGCCGCCGACATGGTGCAGCGCCATCTCAACTGTCCGTCGGCATTCTGCGTCATAACCATTCAGGACTGGCTCGCTTGCTCTGAGCAACTCCGTCTTGCAGATGCGAATGCCGAGCGCATCAACATTCCTGCCAATCCTAAGCACTATTGGCGCTATCGCATGCACCTCAGCCTTGAGGAACTTCTGGATGCAGACGAATTTAATGCCAAAGTTCTTGCTATGGTACGAGAAGGACATCGCGCATAACACTTTTTCCTGTGTTTTCTTTTGAAAGTTATTGTTTAACATTATCTTTGCAATCATTATAATCGATAAAAGATATGAAGAAACTCATTCTTTCGATACTGACAGCCTCGTCGCTCTTCACTGCGAATGCGCAGAAGCAGCTCTTCAATGAGATGGAATACAGCCCTGAAAAGACAGTGTTCAATCTCAATGCACCTTCAAAAGCCAAGAGCGTGGTCGTGCGCATTTACGACTCGGCTGTTATCACTAAGCCGTCGCAAGTTGTCACTCTGAAAAAGTCGGGAACAGACCGTTGGTCGGCAACCGTCGATGGCGACCTTATGGGCAAATTCTATACCTTTGACATGGGCAAGGGCGAATGTCCAGGAACATTTGCCAAGGCTGTAGGTGTAAATGGAAAACGCGCGGCAATCATCAATCTCGACTCCACAAACCCTGAAGGGTGGACGAACGATGTGCGTCCTGCAATCTCAAGCCCTTCTGACCTTGTGGTCTATGAGATGCATCATCGCGACTTCTCCATTCATCCAAGCAGTCAAAGCAAGTATCCAGGCAAGTTTCTTGCTCTCACAGAGCCAAAGAACGTGCACTATCTCAAGACGTTAGGCGTCAATGCGGTGCAGGTTCTGCCTTCTTATGACTATGCCACAGTCGATGAGGCGCGTCCCGACATTCCTCAGTATAACTGGGGCTATGACCCTCTCAATTACAACACACCAGAGGGCTCTTACTCAACGGACGCCACTAAGCCAGACGTGCGCATCCGTGAGTTCAAGCAGATGGTGCAGGCTATGCACAACGCAGGCATCCGCGTAATCCTCGACGTTGTCTATAACCACTGCATGTCAATTGATGGCAGCAACTTCCAGCTCACATACCCTGACTATTACTATCGCATGGTCAAGAAGGGCAAGGGCACCTCTGGCAGCATCGGCAGCAAGGGTGGCAAGTACTCAGACGGTTCGGGCTGTGGCAATGAGACAGCGTCGGAGAAGCCGCTCATGCGACAGTTCATGATTGAGAGCGTGAAGTATTGGATTAACGAGTATCACATCGATGGCTTCCGCTTCGACCTCATGGGCATTCATGACATAGAGACGATGAACATCATCCGCGAGGAGGTCAACAAGATAGACCCTTCAATCACTATCTATGGCGAAGGATGGAGCGCTGGCGCTTGCGCTATCGACCACGACCGTCTTGCCATGAAAGCTGTGACATATAAGATGCCTGGCATCGGCGCCTTTTCCGATGACATGCGTGATGCCATTCGCGGTCCTTTCTCTGACGACACTAAGCCTGCGTTCCTGGCAGCTCTCCCAGGTCATGAGGAGAGCATTAAGTTCGGTCTTGCAGGTGCCATTCAGCATCCTCAGATCGACATGACCAAGGTTAACTACAGCAAGGAACCTTGGACGGCTCAACCTTCGCAGCATGTGTCTTACGTCTCTTGCCACGACGACATGAGCCTTGTGGACCGTATTCGCGCTTCCTTCCCTGGCATCGGAACCGATGAACTCAAGCGTCTTGACAAGCTGGCTCAGACTTTCGTGCTCACCTCACAGGGTGTTCCTTTCCTGTGGGCAGGCGAAGAGGTGATGCGCGACAAGAAGGGCGTCCATAACTCTTACAACTCTCCCGACTCTATCAACCAGATTGACTGGAACAACTTCAAGCTCTATCCCGACGTGTTCTTCTACTACAAGGGACTCATCGAGATGCGCAATGCTCACAAGGCATTCCGCATGGGAGACGCTGACCTTGTGCGCAAGAATCTATCCTTCATCTCTGCTCCTGACTGTGTTGTTGCCTTCCGCTTGAACGGCAAAGCTGTTGGAGACTCCTGGGATGATATTGTCTGTATAATGAACTCCAACAAGACACCGCAGACAGTTCCCGTTCCTGCTGGAACATACACTGTGGTGTGCCGCGACGGAATGGTCAATGTAGGCGGTCTCGATCGTCTCCGCGTTGGCGGCACAGTCACTGTTGGCCCGCAGCAGGCTCTTATCATCTACAAGTAGTCTTTCCTATTCCATCCTAGAAT
>JAGHTW010000110.1 GCA_018065145.1 Candidatus Prevotella equi | reverse complement strand
ACCATAACACCTTTCGGTTTGCCCGTAGAGCCGGAGGTAAACAGTACGTATGCCAGCTGCAGGTCATTATGACAATAGCCTTCAAGCTGTGTCAGTTCACCATTGTCTATATATGCCTCCAGTTCTGCTTGCTGTATTATCTCGTCAATACGTTCCTTCGGCCATTCTGAATTAAGGATGACGTATGCCGAGCCTTCAGACCAAAGAGCTAAAAGAGCCGCGTAGGTATCGATGCTGTCATGCGCCACGACACCAATGATCTTATTGCAGAGCCCATTCTCGCGTATGACTGTACGCAGAGCTTCTATCCTCTCGCCCAACTGGCGGTAGGTGTAGAATCCATCGGCAATGCAGAACGCGTTGCGGTCAGCAAAACGCTCTATATTATTATATAATGGTGTAAGTATTTCTAATTCGAAATTTATCATCTTCTGCTTAATATGTATTTTATTCTTCGATATTGGCTTACTGCGATTATCGTCCATTTATGCTGTAGGACGAAACGTAATAGTCGGGAATGGTCTTGTTCTGGTGTGAACGGATACGCACCCATTTCTTCCAGTACTCGCATTGACTTTCGGACAAAGGACAATGGCAGGGGATCCATCAGATGCGTGATGTTCATCGCAACCATAAGATTCATCGCACGCTGTCGTGCCTTTGCTGCCTGTTTATTGGCATCGTGTCCGTCCAACGAGTCTTTCATCATCTGCAATGCTTTCATGCCTGACAGAACTCGTGGCATAAATCTGTCGGGGTTGCTGCGAACACCAGTAGCACTATCATTATGCTTACGATAGAGATATGCCAGTAGCCATGATGCATCACATGCTGTTTGGGCTTCTGCAAGTGCTTTTACCGTAAAGCAGAAATCTTCGTTTATCACAATTCCTACAGGGAATTCGATACCATTCTTTATAAGCATATCCCTTCGCCAGATGTGTCGTCCGTGATAGATATAAAGCCCGGAATAGGGTTCATAGAACAACTCATAACCTTTGCACAATAACGCTTGTCCCTGTGAAGGAAAAATATCATTGACTTCACCATCTGTAAACACAATAGGTTTTGCCGTTTTGACTATATCGACCTTCGGATAACAATCCAAAATGGTCATTATACGTTGAATGGCAAAAGAAGTAATCAAATCATCACCATCCACGAACCACACATACTCACCCTTTGCCTCATGCAAGCCATGATTGCGAGCTACACTGACTCCTTGATTGCTCTGAGAGATGAGATGAACAGGCATTGTTGAATGTGCTTCCGCAAATGATTGAACTACTTGGGCTGTATTATCACTTGATCCATCATTTACCACAACAACCTCTACCGTAGAAAGATCAACACCTTGGCTACAGTAGATAGATTCCAATGTTGCCTCTATCCATGGAGCAACATTGTATGCTGGTATTATGATGGAAAGTCTAATCATCAATTAATAATTATGAATTATGCATTAAAAACATTTGTTCGTATTTTCTTGCGCATTCATCCATGCTGTATGGCTTTACTGCTTCAACGGCTTGCACACTCATTTCTTTTATCTTATCCTTTGGCGAATCGAGGAAACGCTTCAAGGCTCTGTAGTAAGCTTCTTCGGTGATGTTGTCTGATAGGAAACCGTTGATGCCGTCATTAACAACATTTACGATTCCGCCAACAGGTGTACATACAGGCACTGCACCCATTGCCATTGCCTCTATCAGCGAGATTGGCATGCCCTCGTTGGATGAACACAGACAGAAAGCATCTGCCTCGGCGAGATAATCCAGGGGATTGTTCACTTCACCGACTATCTCAATAGAAGCCCCACCCCGTCCCTCCCCCAAAGTGGAGGGGGCTTTATTGATTGCTTTCATGACGGCATCATACATTTTCTTATCCTGGTGTTGACCAACAAACTGTAGTTTGAAGTTATAACCTTCACTCTCCAATCGCTTCGCAATGCGTGCCAGCATATCCTGACGCTTTACCTGCGAGAAGCGGGCAAGGGAAACCAATACGAGACCTTCTAAATCTCCCTTAAATGGAGACTTTCTTCCCCCTTTAAGGGGGATTGTGGGGGTCTTTCTTCCGTTCGTTATCATCGGAGTGTCATAGCCGTAGAAGTCACGGAAGCTGCGGAGCGATTCGTCGGATATAGTCACAGGTGTAAAGAGCCTATGCCGTATGGCATATCTGCGGATGCGGTTGACGAATCCTTGTCCTGCATCGTATCGGGCATCACTATGTACGGTATAATACCAACGGCAGTTATTTTTTCCCAACAATCGCGCAAGAGCCACATATTCCAGAGAATTGATATGACAGTGTACGATGTCAGGCGAAATATTCTTTATCGTTGTCCTTATTGTCCACACAACTCCTAGGTCAAAACCCTTGTGCTTGTTGAGTGATAGTACATGCACCTTCTCGCTTACCTCTGGCAGCAGGAAATGAAGTTTGATATTTTCCAATGGAAAGAAGAGCAGTAACCACACCTCATGCCTCTCTGCAAGTTCGTTGCAGAGATCCACGGTGAAGCGTTCTGCTCCGCCGCTCGTTAGGTGAGGTATGATTTCTACTATCTTCACTAAAACTACTAATTATGAATTATGAATTATGAATTATGCATTATGCATTATGCATTATGAATTATGCATTATGAATTATTTTAAGTATCGGAGCTATGATTTCCGGCTTTACCCAAAACTCAAAGAAGTCCATCAATGAGAACTGCAGCGATGCACTGCGCCATGGGGTGCTCTTGAGTGTACGGCGGTAGTCATTCTTGTAAGGGTTGCGACATCCGAACTCCCACGGCTTCAGTCGGAAGGAAAAGTGTACTATCACAGGTTCTACCCTCTCCAATGACTTTACGTATTCGAGCTGTTTGCCTGTGACAATCTCTTTTATCGTCTCAAGCTCGTTGCCCATCACGTTGTACTTCCACGGCAGTGGTGCACACTCTGCACATGTCACAGCATTCAGCACATCCTGATCTCGCTGACGCAACGGATATTTGCCTTCTGCAATGAAATCGAAGTAGCGCTGTGGTAGATTGTGTGAACGCCAATAGTCAAGATTCATCATAAGCACACCGGCATTGAAGTAGTAATGTTCTTCTGCAATTCCCAAACGCATGCAGTTCTTCTTCATCGTTGGACACTCGGGGTAATGAACCGCTGCAAGAGCCTTGCCGGTCATATCCGTCTCCCACAGTTC
>JAGHTW010000193.1 GCA_018065145.1 Candidatus Prevotella equi | reverse complement strand
AGGAATCAGTTCTGCATTTTTTTGTATGGCGTTAATGGCTGCATCAAGGTATTCTTTTTCTTTGTCCAATTCCTCCCTTGTGTTTTGGACCAAAGTCGCATTTCCGCTTTCCAATGCAGTCCTTAGGCTGGATTCCATTTTCTTCATCAATCCAACACGAGTTTCTATAAACCTTACATTCTGCTCACTTGATTTCTGCAACACGCCTGCAGTGCTTTTCTCTGACACACCCATTGTTTTAAGTGAAGCAGACATACGCTCCACTCCTTGACGCAAGACCCCAAGTTTGCTGTTGTAATACTCAGAAGATTTCGCACCTTCTTCACCAATTTTGCTTGCCTCTTCTTTCATCTCCCTGGCAGCACCAAGCAGCTGCTCGACACTCATCTTGCTTTTGTCGAGCCCTGCTGTGATACTGTCTTTCATAAGAAATTCTATTTCTACAGGTTTCATAATATACTTCGATGTTATATTTTCAATTTACTCTGGAAGAAGCCAACAATGGAGCTTGCTTCTTCCTCTTCTGAAAGTGAAGGGTCAGAACCTGCCTTTCTTCTGACAAAGCGAGGTGCATCACTCAGCATCATGATTAGAGTCTGATAGTTTATACCATTCAGTATATAGTCAACACTCCAGCCAGTGGCACTTGCAATCTGCCAGATAAAACCGAAGGGGCTATGAGAACTTTCATATTCTGTTCTTAACTCCCCTTCTTTTTTTGGCTCAGTCTCAGTTTCATCGGATTCGTCCGCTCCACTGATCTGATAATAGGTATAAAAGGGTCTGTTCCCATCAGACTGACGAACTTTGATATGGCAGCCTTCTGGTACTCGAATTTCATGAAATGTCTGATGATCCAGGACATCAGTACTGTAGGAACCCACCAATGAGGCATTGTCAAGGCAATGATCTTGCTCAGTTTCTTGCCATGCTGTGCCAGAAACGCCATCTGTTCTGACGTACCCATCGCACAAAGCTGTTCTGCTGTTGTCCCCATAGACAGGTATGTCCTGGCAATCTTGATCTGTCCTGCAAGCGTCGGGCGTTTCATTGTTACGCGTATGTGTAAAGGCACCTTTCTGAAAGGTACCTTAAAATCAAGAAGGGGAACGGAAACCCCTACATTTAGCAAGGCATCCGCTCCCTCTTTCTGAATTTGCTGAATTACTCTTTCATCCATCTGCATCAGTAGCTGGGGGGTTAAGAGTTCTCGCCCGAAAGTTGTGATTTGAGTTTGGTAAGTTCCTCTTCGGACATGTCTTCGATGCCGTAAGGCGCACCGCCATCATCAGGCTTGCTGACCTTCAACTGGCATTCCAACTTTGAAACCTCTGTCAGCGTGAGTTTGCCGCCGAGGTTTGCAAGGATCATACCGTTTGGAATAGTCATCTTCTGACCGCTGACGAACTTGATCTGCCACTCACCGCGCAGTTCCACCATGCTGGTTGGAGCCTTCCAACCTGTAACAGTTTCGCCTGACTTCACGAGCTCACCGCCAAGAACCTTCTGCAGGTTGGTGTAGTCAAGCTGGATGATGTTGAATGTAGGAGCAATCTGACCCAACTTTGTCATGAGAGTAAGCACAGGCGCATCAGGAACCTGCTCTGCGTCGATGTCTGTACTCTCAGGCTTGGTGCCGCCCCAATCCCAGCTGTTCTTTTCGATGTAGCCGATAGTAAAGTCGCCAAAGACGACTGCTGCAATACCATAGATAAATTTCTTCATGACTTCTTTATTTTTGAAATGATTGTTTTTGATTTAGATGCTATCATACCGATAGCGAAACCGATTAAGCACCATTTTAACGATGTTAGAAAGCCGTTAGGAGGCTGTTCCACCTCTTCCTGCTTCATGCTTTCATGTGTCATCGATGCAAGCTGCTGCTGATGCTCCACTAAACGGCTTTTCAAACTGCTGATAGTACGCTCGTATGATTCACAGAGCAACTGTAGGCTGTCACACGTGGCATATACGATGATACGCTCTGGTTCTGCATCTGTAGCTGCTTTGCGTCGCACACTCACACTTGCCTGACCATTGTGATTTCTGTATTCCGCACCGATTGGCAGAAAGCTGATGCTATCGGTCGGAATCGTCAGACTCGCCATCGACATCGGTACCGTCACCATCTGCTTCGTTCTTTCTGTCACAACGCTTACGATGTCCAGGGCGAAATGTAGTGCGCTGTCCTGTACTGATGTTTTCTCCACAGACGATGTCACGCTCTTTCGGCTGGTAGCGCATCCGCCTAAGCACAGGGCAATCATCAGAAAACTTGCAATTATTAGCGTCATCAATGGCTTTCCTGAGGCGAGCCATTTCACGCTTGGTTGCATTGAGGTCTTTTCTTGTTTCATTAAGCTCTTCTTTTAGAGGTTCAACGATTGACTGCATCAAGATGCGTGTGGCCTGCTCAGTGTTCGTAATCTTCACTGTATCGGCTTCCGCACGAGCTTTCTCTGCTTCCGCATTTGCTTTGCGAAGCGTTGCCTTGACTGTTATCAGGGCAATGAGGGTTGCCGCCAGTCCACCGCCAAGTATCAGATTAAGAATTTCACTGAGTTCCATTTTTCGCTTCTTGTTATTGGTTTATCCCTATCTCTTTGAGCCACTTCGGCACATCAAA
>JAGHTW010000168.1 GCA_018065145.1 Candidatus Prevotella equi | reverse complement strand
TTAGTCAAGCTTGTGAATGATAAGACCTGAACGGAGCTTTGGCTCAAACCATGTTGCCTTTGGTGGCATGATATTGCCTGAATCGGCGATGTCCATAATCTGCTTCATTGAAACAGGATAGAGGGCGAGTGCCATACGCATCTCTCCACTGTCAACACGACGCTTAAGTTCTCCGAGTCCACGTAGTCCACCTACGAAGTCGATACGCTGGCTTGAGCGAAGGTCACCAATCTCAAGGATATCCTGCAGAATAAGTCGTGAAGAGATATCAACATCGAGCACACCGATAGGGTCATTGTCATCGAATGTTCCTGGCTTTGCGTCAAGGCTGTACCACTCTCCGTCGAGATAGAGTGAGAACTGATGAGCATGCTGAGGACGGTATTCCTGAGCACCCTTCTTCTCAACAACGAAGTTCTGCGCCAACTTCTCAAGGAACTGCTCAGAGGTATTGCCGTTAAGGTCCTTAACAACGCGGTTGTAGTCGAGAACGGTGAGCTGTGAAGCCTGGAAACAAACAGCCATGAAGTAGTTGTACTCCTCGTCGCCCTTGTGGTTAGGATTCTGCGATGCCTTCTCTGTACCAACGAGAGCGGCGGCAGCAGAACGGTGGTGTCCGTCAGCGATATAGAGAGCTGGCATCTTTGCAAACTCCTCAGTTATTGTCTTGATGTCGTTATCATCGCTGACAATCCAAAGCTGGTGACGGAAGCCGTCAATAGGTGCGATAAAGTCATACTCTGGTGCGCCAGCAGCATACTTCATGATGAGTGCATCAAGAGTGTTGTTGTCAGGGTATGCGAAGAATACTGGCTCAATGTTGGCATTGTTCACACGAACATGCTTCATGCGGTCTTCCTCCTTGTCACGACGTGTAAGCTCATGTTTCTTTATCACGCCTGTCTGATAGTCACCAGAATAAGCACCTACAACGAGACCATACTGTGTCTTCTCTTTTCCGCCATTGGCAGGAAGGCTTGATGTCTGTGCATAGATATAATACTGTTCCTTATCATCCTGCTTGAGCCATCCATTGTCCTGGAAGAGTTGGAACTGTCGTGCAGCCTCTTCATATACCTTTGGATCATACTCGCTTGTGCCTGGTTCGAAGTTTATCTCAGGCTTGATGATGTGATAAAGTGACTTCTCGTTATCGCCTGCCTCTACGCGTGCCTCTTCTGAGTCAAGGACGTCGTATGGACGGCTTTCCACCTGCTCTACGAGATCCTTTGGTGGACGAATGCCTTTGAATGGTTTTACTATTGCCATAATTTATACTTATTAAATAAAAAATTTGCTTTTTGATGACTGCAAAGGTAACAAATATATCTCTAATGACCAAGAATTCATATAATTATTTTAACAATATGCATATACTATGCATAGGAATTTTGCCTATTGTTAGTTTTTTATTAACTTTGCATTCAATTAGAATCAGTATAACAACAAACTATGTCACATATTATAAAAATAAATCAAGGTGTTACCCGTATGCCAGACTGGCGTATGGCGGAGCCTGTAGATTTTGAATTGAAGAGAGGTGAGCACATTGCCATCGTTGGACCGAACGGTGGCGGCAAGTCAATGTTGATTGACATAATAACAGGTGCTCATGCCTTGCTGCCTATGAATCCCGTGCAGTATGACTTCTCGCCTTCGATGGCAAAACTGACGTCTGATAACATAAAATATATGACCTTCCGTGATTCCTACGGCACCACCGATGGTACATACTATTACCAGCAGCGCTGGAACCAGAACGATATTGACGAGACGCCGCTTGTAAAGGATTTGCTGGAGGAGGCGTTCGCCATTGCTGATAGCGGACTGTGCAGACAGACGGTGTATGACAAGTATCTTGTTCGTGACGAGACACCAGAACAGGAAGCTGCGCGTCTGGCAGAAGAAAAGGCGGCACACGATAAGATGCACGCAGAACTGGAGAAGGTGCGCAAGCGTTTGTTTGAGATGTTCAACCTTGAGGTGCTCATGAACAAGCATATCATAATGCTTTCAAGCGGTGAGCTGCGTAAGTTCCAGTTGACAAAGACATTGCTCACCAACCCACGCGTGCTGATAATGGACAACCCTTTTATCGGACTGGATGTTACGGCGCGACAGCAGTTGCATGACTTCCTGAAGGTTCTGAGCGATGAGACGGAGGTGAGCATCATTCTTGTGCAGTCAAAGAGCGATGACATCCCTGAGTTCATCACCCATGTGTATGAGGTGAAGGACATGAAGGTGGGTAAGAAGCTGACACTTGCGGAGTATCGTTCTTCTGTTCCTGCAATGCCGGAACATGTATTGAGCGAAGAGAAGCGCAACGCCATCATGTCTCTCGTTTCGCCTATCTCAACCGACACTGATGTTGATAATGTCATTGAATTCCGAAATGTCAATATACGCTACGGTTCTCGCACTATCCTTAAAGACCTTAACCTTACCGTGAACAAAGGTCAGCGTTGGGCTTTGTCGGGAGAGAACGGAGCGGGTAAATCAACGCTGCTATCTATTGTCTGTGCAGATAATCCACAGGCTTATGCCAATGATATCGTGCTCTTTGGACATCAGCGCGGCAAGGGCGAGAGCATCTGGGACATAAAGAAACATATAGGATATATATCGCCAGAGATGCACCGCGCCTTCCAAAGGGATTTGCCTTCTATACATATCGTAGCGTCTGGTATGTCTGACATGAATGGTCTTTACACGAAACCAAAGCCTGAGCAGATGGAACAGTGTCTCTACTGGATGGATATGTTTGGCGTAAAGGAACTTGCTGACCGTACATTCCTTAAGCTTTCAAGCGGTGAGCAGCGCCTTGTGCTTCTTGCAAGAGCTTTCGTAAAGGACCCTGCATTACTTATTCTTGACGAGCCACTTCATGGACTTGACCTCTACAACCGCAGGATGGTGAAGGATATCATTGAGACATTCTGCCAGCGCAAAAACAAGACTCTAATCATGGTAACGCATTATCAGGAAGAGTTGCCAAACAACATCACAAACAACATTTTCTTAAAGCGAAACGTGTAATATTCAAAGTTATATGAACAGAAGAAATTTATTGTCTATGGCATTGCTTTCATTAAGCGCCATAGCATTAGCAGAGCCTGCCGACACTCTAAAAACGGATAGCATAGACGCAAACAAACCTGTGTTCACGGTTATCAAAGAGATACCTATCACGTCCATAAAGAACCAGAGCAAGTCAGGAACATGCTGGGACTACTCTACCCTATCCTTCTTTGAAGCAGAGATATTGAAGAAGACCGGCAAGACGTACGATCTCTCAGAGATGTTTGTCTGCAATAAGAATTACATGGACAGAGCAATCATGACCGTGCGTCTGCACGGCGATATGCAATTTGAGCAAGGCGGTTCTGCATACGACGTTCATTATATACTGAAGAACTACGGCATTTGTCCAGAAGAAGCGATGGCACTGCCAGGTCAGATGATTGGAGATACGCTGAACAATTTCGCAGAGTTCTTCAAGGCTATGCCAGCTTATGTCAAGACAATAGCAACATCTGACGCCAAGAAACTGACACCAGCATGGAAGCTTGGTCTGCAAGGCATCATCGATGCATACATTGGCAAGGTTCCAGAAACTTTCACCTACGAAGGAAAGACATATACACCACAGAGTTTTGCCAAAAGTCTCGGATTGGATTGGAATGACTATGTCTCTATTACTTCATATACGCATCACCCATTCTGGACTGAGTTTGCAGTAGAGGTACAGGATAATTGGCGACAGGGTATGTCGTGGAACGTGCCTATGGATGACATGGAGCGTATCATTGACAATGCTATTGACAATGGCTACACCATTGCATGGGGAGGCGATGTGAGCGATGACGGCTTTACAAGAGATGGTATGGCTGTGCTCGTTGATACAAAGAAAATGGTGGATAACGAGGGTTCGGATATGGCAAAATGGCTAAAGCTATCTGCCGGAGAAAAGAAAGACAAACTACAGAAGCTTGGAGTCAATGTACCAGAACTGACACCAACACAGGAGAAACGCCAGGAAGAGTTCGACAATTGGGAACTCACCGATGACCACGGTATGCTCATCTATGGTAAGGCAAAGGACCAGAACGGACGCGAGTATTACATGGTGAAAAATTCCTGGGGCGAGACTGGTGAATATAAGGGTATATGGTATATGACAAAGAACTTCATCATTGCAAAGACAATGGACTTCACAGTCAACAAGAACGCGATACCAAAAGATATCAGGAAGAAGTTGAATCTGTAATATTATTTCCCTGCCACTTGCAGAAAATAATCATTCAACTGTGCCTTGGCTATTCCGTGACGAACGAGATAGTCAAGGTTTTCTTTTGCCTTTGCCTTATCACCTAAAGACAAATACAACGAGAAAGAAGTGAGCACGTAGCTCGCGATATCATCATCCATTGATATCGTAGTCTTTCCGCTTTGCTTGTTACTACCCTCCTCTATCTCTATTGCCTTTGATATATCATCAAGGGCAACATCTATCATACCCATAGTCTGTTCCACTTCTGCCCTGATGCTATACACATCGGCATCCTTAGGAAACATCGTGATAAGCCTGTTTGCACCATCGTAAGCTTGTGTCTTACGACCATCGGCATTGTTTGCAAGGACCAATCCCATAAGAGCATGCTTATCCCATGGTGTCTGCTCAAGAACTGCCTCATAGTCATTCCTTGCGAAACTGTATCTTCCTAACTGTTGGTTGACAAAGCCACGGTAATACAAGGCTGCAATGTTCTTTGGGTCCAAATCAAGAACCTTGGAATATTCCTCAAGAGCATACTTATACTGCTCCAGTTCTATATTCACGGCAGCCTTACGCAGACGCAAATCTATATTGCGTGGATGCCTTTCGATAAGTGAGGAAAGGGTAGAAAGAGAATCACGCCATTCCTGTTGCGTCTGAGCTTTAACACTCATAGACAACAAGAATAGCGTGATTATCAGTATATTCTTATTCATTGAAATAAGAAAACAATAATGATATTAAGCGTTCTTTATGAAGTCAACAATCCAAGCGCCAACTTCCTTTGTACCATACTTAGCACCGCCCTCTACCTGGATTTCAGGAGTACGAACATTCTGATCAAGAGAAGCGTCAACAGCCTTGCGGATAAGTGCGCCTTCCTCCTTGAGATCAAAGTATTCATAAAGCATAGCAACAGAAAGAATCTGTGCGAGTGGGTTAGCGATGTTAAGACCCTTACCCTGTGGCCATGAACCATGGATAGGCTCGAATACAGGAGTAGAAGAACCTGTAGAGGCAGATGGGAGCAGACCCATAGAACCAGTGATGCATGAACCCTCGTCGGTAAGGATATCACCGAAGGTATTCTCTGTAACCATCACATCGAAGAACTTAGGATCCTGAATCATGCGCATTGCAGCATTGTCAACATACATATAGTCAGTCTCAACATCTGGATACTGTGGTGCTATCTCCTGAGCTACCTTACGCCAAAGACGTGAAGAAGCGAGTACGTTTGCCTTATCAACAACTGTAAGGTGCTTACGACGCTGACGTGCATACTGATAAGCGACCTTGAGGATACGCTCTACCTCGTGACGAGAATAGTAGTTTGTATCAAGTGCATCCTCCTCACCGAGTTCTGCATTCATGGCAGGCTCCTGCTTCTTACCGAAGTACATACCACCAGTAAGCTCACGAATACAGATAAAGTCTGCACCCTTAACGATTTCATCCTTCAATGGTGACTTGTGAACAAGACAATCAAATGTTGTAACAGGACGGATATTAGCGAAAAGACCAAGCTTCTTACGCATAGCAAGAAGTCCCTGCTCTGGACGAACTTTTGCAGATGGGTTGTTATCAAACTTTGGATCACCAACAGAAGCGAAAAGAACTGCGTCAGCAGCCTCACAAATCTGGTATGTCTCCTCTGGGAAAGGATCACCAACCTCATCGATAGCATGTGCACCGCAGAGTGCTTCCTTGTAAGATACTTCGTGACCAAACTTTTCTGCTACAGCAGACATAACAGCCACACCCTGTTCCATAATTTCTGGTCCGATACCATCACCGGCCAATACTGCGATATTCAGTTTCATTGTGTTATAATTATATAATTAATGTTTACGTGCGCGTGTATAAAAGTAAAAAAGGAAACATCTAACGATGTTCCCTTTTTAAGTCGGGGTGACAGGACTCGAACCTGCGACAGCCTGGTCCCAAACCAGGAACGCTACCAACTGCGCTACACCCCGTTTTTCTTAAATGCGATGCAAAGGTACGAAGTTTTTCTGAAACCACCAAATGTTTTTGCAACTTTTTTCAAAAAATGATGCATTTTTTATAAAAATAAGGCACCGAAGAGTCTTCGATGCCTTGTTTTTAGTATTTTTAGTTAATAATTTCTGTTTAGAACTGGAAGAAGTTCTTAGCATTGTTATAACAGATATCCTCAATCATCTGATATACGCGCTCCTTCTCATAGCCCTCGAATGGGATAAGACCATTCTCGATGTCGTTACCAACGAGGTTACATAGTGTACGACGGAAGTACTCATGACGTGGATAAGAAAGGAAAGAACGTGAGTCGGTGAGCATACCAACGAAACGAGAGAGGAGACCGAGTACAGAGAGAGCGTTCATCTGCTTCTCCATGCCGTCCTTCTGATCAAGGAACCACCAACCAGAACCGAACTGTATCTTTCCTGCAACAGAACCATCCTGGAAGTTACCGAGCATTGTAGCGATAACCTCATTAGCAGATGGGTTCAAACAGTAGAGGATAGTCTTAGCGAGATGTCCCTCAGAGTTCAGCTCATCGAGGAAGTGTGCCATAGCCTTAGCTGTAGTAAACTCACCGATTGAATCGAAACCTGTATCAGGACCGAGCTGAGCGAACATCTTAGAGTTGTTGTTACGGATAGCACCATAGTGATACTGCTGTGTCCAACCTGAAGCATAGTCCATACGTCCCTGCTCTACCATGTAAGCGTGCTTATACTTGCGTTCCTCTTCCTTAGTGATAGCCTCACCAGCAAGAGCCTTCTTCATGATAGCGTTAACCTCATCCATAGTGTATGGTTCGTCATAGAACTCCTCAATACCGTGGTCAGAGAGTTTACATCCCATTGACTCGAAGAAGTCGTGACGCTTCTGGAGAGCCTCAACAAGAGAGTTGAAGCAGCAGATTGTCATATCAGCAGACTTAGCGAGTTTCTCGATATAAGCCTTCCATGTCTCAGCCTCAATCATCATACCTGCATCAGGACGCCATGTTGGAAGCATGCGAGTCTTTGCTGTTGGGTCTTCCTTAACAATCTTGTGCCACTCCAGTGTATCAGCAGGATCATCAGTAGTACATACAACCTCAACGTTGTAGTGCTCCATCATACCACGTGGGCAGAAACGATCCTCGTTCTGAATCATATCGTTACACTTGTCGTAGATTTCCTTTGCTGTCTCTGGATTGAGAAGCTTATCGATACCGAAAGCTGTCTTCAACTCAAGGTGTGTCCAGTGATAGAGAGGGTTGCGGAATGTATAAGGTACTGTCTCAGCCCACTTCTCAAACTTCTCCCAGTCTGTAGTGTCCTTACCTGTGCAGTAACGCTCGTTGATGCCGTTTGAACGCATAGCACGCCACTTGTAGTGGTCGCCCATGAGCCAAATCTGAGCAATAGAATCAAACTTTTTGTTTTCTGCTACCATCTGTGGGATAAGGTGACAGTGATAGTCGATAATTGGCATCTTAGCCGCATGATTGTGATAAAGGTCCTTCGCTGTTTCAGTTTCGAGAAGGAAGTCTGGATCATTAAATTTCTTAACCATAGTTTTGATTAGATTTATAGTTTGTTTAATAAATAGTTTAGTAGTTTATTCTGCAAAAGTAATAATTTTATTTTAATTATGCACTATTTTAGAATTATTTTTTCACATTATTTATAAAAAGGTACTATTCGAAGACCTCTTCTATGTCCATAAAGTCATCTTCATTAGCTGCACGGGCACATCCATCGAAGTCTTCCGGCAAATCGAAGAGAGCGTCCTGACTATATGGTAAATCAGTATTCCTATACACTTTCTTCATGAAGTAAGCATATATTGGCAGTGCCATTGTAGCACCCTGTCCCATAGCCATAGAGTCAATGTGTATATCTCTATCTTCTCCACCTACCCAACAACCAGTAACGAGGTCAGGAGTGACACCTATAAACCATGCATCGGAGTTGCGGTTCGTAGTACCCGTCTTACCACCCATCTGAGCCGTAATGTTGTATTTGAAGCGCATACGGCTACCAGTACCACCATCTACCACTCCTTGCAGAAGCACAAGCATCTTTAATGCAGACTCTTCCGAGATAACCTCGTTAACACGTGGTTCAAAACGTGATATGACAGTACCGTTGCCATCCTCTATACGTGTCACGAACATTGGAGCACAACGTATTCCATGATTCACAAAAGCCGTATAAGCGCTCACCATTTCTCCGACAGTGATATCACATGGACCAAGACACAACGACATTGAAGGGTGTATATCTGGATTATATATACCATATCCACGTAGCAGTTCCACGAATTGGTGTGGATCAAGCTTGGACATCAGATAAGCAGATATCCAGTTATTTGACTGTGCCAAGCCCCATTTCAGCGTCACCATGTCACCATATCTTGAGCGAGAGGCATTGCGTGGCGTCCATGGCTGTCCGGCAACAATATACGTCTGCTGCACGTTAGGTGCCACGTCACAAGGAGAGAAGCCATTCTCCATAGCCAGCGAATAAAGGAACGGTTTTATTGTGGAACCAACCTGACGCCTGCCTTCCATAACCATATCATACTGGAAATGCGCAAAATCAAGACCACCTACATAAGCTTTCACTGCACCCGTCTTTGCATCCATAGAACAGAATCCAGAACGTAGGAAAGACTTATAATAACGAATGGAGTCAAGAGGTGACATCAATGTATCAACCTCGCCGTGATACGTAAACACTGTCATCTCCGTCTTTTCACGGAACGACTGCTTTATATCCTCCTCGCTATAACCAGCAGCCTTCATGCTTCGATAGCGCTCACTCTGTACGATGGAACGGTTAAGAATCTGTTTTATCTCCTTCTGCGTCAGTTGATTTGTAAAAGGAGCATTAGGCTTATTCTTATTCTCACGATTAAAGGCAGGTTGCAGGAACTTTGCCACATGTGCATAGACAGCCTCCTCTGCATACTGTTGCATACGTGAATCAATTGTAGTAAATACCTTCAGACCATCCTTATATATATTATAATGTGTGCCGTCTTTCTTCGTGTTCTTGTTGCACCATCCGTACAAAGGATCACGTTCCCATGCAATGGAATCAATTACGAACTGAACATTTTGCCAAGAAGGATAGTTATCCCTATCTGGTTTGTTAGCCATAAGATAACGACGAAGGAACTCCCTCAGATAGGTAGCACTGCCATCCTTATGATCTGCTCGATGGAAGCGTAACTCTATAGGCTTAACAGAAAGAGAGTCATATACCGTCTCATTGATATATCCCGCCTTTACCATCTGTTGCAACACAACATTACGTCTTTCCGTACAGCGTTCCTCATGCCTTACCGGATTAAAGTAAGAAGGATTCTTGCAAAGACCTATAAGCATCGCAGCCTCCTCTATGGTTAATTCGTTAGGCTCTTTGCTGAAATAAGTGCTAGCTGCATTCTTTATACCTACAGCATTATGAAGAAAGTCAAACTGATTAAGATACATCATCACTATCTCTTCCTTCGTAAAATATCTCTCAAGCTTTATAGCTATAACCCACTCTATAGGTTTCTGCATCAGTCTTTCAAAGGTACTGTGCGCTTTGTCAGAATAGAGTTGCTTTGCCAACTGCTGTGTTATGGTACTTCCGCCACCTGCACTTGCCTGTCCCATTACACCACGCTTGACAATAGCTCGACCCAATGCTATAAAATCAACGCCACTATGATCATAAAACCTTGCATCCTCTGTTGCCACAAGAGCCTGGACCACATGCATACTGATTTTATTGAATCCTACATGCACACGGTTTTCCTTGTCCATATTCCACGTACCGAGTATCTTACCATCAGCACTATATATCTGCGTTGCATATCTGTCTATAGGATTCTGCAGTTCCTCCATATCAGGCATATAGCCTACCCAACCATTCCAGATGCATACGAACATAAGCATGACAAATGCTACGGCAGAAGCAATGGCTCCCCACAGAAAATAAACAAATTTCTTTCTCATTATGCTATTTTTTTACTATTTGAATGCAAAAATACAATAATTCTTTCAAAAAATGCAATGTTTATTAAAAATTTTTGTTACCTTCGCACTCAAATACTTCATTTAGCACAAATATCATCTATGGAAAAGCAAAATTTCGTTACTATCGCCGACCTTTCGAAGGACGAAATACTGTACCTTATTTCAATGGCGCAGGAATTTGAAAAACATCCAAACAGAGAGATTCTGAAGGGTAAAGTAGTTGCAACATTATTCTTTGAGCCTAGCACTCGCACACGTCTCTCCTTTGAGACAGCAGCAAACCGTCTGGGAGCACGTGTCATAGGCTTTGCAGACCCAAAGATTACATCTGGCACAAAGGGAGAGACACTAAAGGATACCATCCTCATGGTTTCCAACTACGCTGACGTCATTGCCATGCGTCACTACATCGAAGGCGCTGCACAATACGCTTCTGAGGTAGCACCAATACCTATCATCAATGCCGGTGACGGTGCACACATGCACCCATCACAGTGCTTGCTTGACCTCTACAGTATCTACAAGACACAGGGAACACTGGAAAACCTCAACATCTATCTTGTAGGAGACCTCAAATATGGTCGCACGGTACACTCGCTGATAACAGCCATGCGCCACTTCAACCCAACATTTCATTTCGTTGCGCCTAAGGAACTTGCAATGCCACAGGAGTACAAGATTTATTGTCGGGAGCACAACATCAAATACATAGAGCACACAGAGTTTAACGAGGATGTAATCTCTGACGCAGACATCATCTATATGACACGCGTTCAGAAGGAGCGTTTCTCTGACCTTATAGAATATGAGCGCGTAAAGAACGTATATATTCTCAACAAGGCTATGCTCTGCAAGTCAAAGGACAACATGAAGATTCTTCATCCACTCCCCCGTGTTAACGAGATAGCATACGACGTAGATGATGATCCACATGCATACTACATACAACAGGCACAGAACGGACTCTATGCCCGCGAAGCAATATTCTGCCGTTGTCTCGGAATAACTCTTGACGACATAAAGAACGACAAGACAATAATCAACTAAACGCCCATAGTACAATGAACATAAAGGAAAGATTGGTGGCTGCCATTGAGAATGGCACCGTCATAGACCATATACCAGCCGAGAAGACATATCAAGTTGCATCGCTTCTCAAACTACACGAGCTGACAGAACCAATAACCATCGGTAGCAACTATCCATCAGGCAAATTAGGCAAGAAGGGCATAATAAAGGTTAGCGACAAATTCTTCACCGAAGAAGAGATTTCCCGTCTTTCCGTCGTTGCTCCTAACGTAGTGCTCAGCATCATACGCAATTACGAAGTTACAGAAAAAAAGACCGTAGAAACCCCAGACAAACTAAAGGGTATTATACGCTGCAACAACCCTAAGTGCATAACAAACAACGAACCTATGTCAACAATATTCCGCGTTGTAAACAAAGAACTCGGCACAGTACGATGCCATTATTGCGACAAGGAACAGGACATCAAGACAGTTGATTTGGTTTAACAACATTACCTTACAATATCAAAGTGCCACTTTCACAACATGAAAGTGGCACTTTTGCTTGTAATATTTACATTTCCATTTACAATCGTAATACAATCACGCTGTAAAAGCTATACAATTAGAGTAAATTTATGCATAAATTTTATGTAAAAGTAATGCTTTAGTCAAGCCAAAGTTATGCATTTACTTTATAAGCACAGTTAGTCTATCTTGTAGTTATATGAAAACAACCTTGTTTCACCTCATATTTGACATAGCAACGACCTGCCTGCCTCATATCTCGAAGTACTTCTGAGAGCACCCACTTAAGGGTATCATTCTGCACCTGTCTCTTCGGAATTTCTTGAGTCTGCACGGTGACATAACGATTGTAGCAGATATCAAACGTAGTACCGAAGCGATGGCATGAATTATCACTCGCATTGCCATTGTGGCGACGCAAACGTTCTACATCCTCCTCAGAGCGAAGTACAGACGTTACAATAATCTGATGCAGTGGCACCCCTTTGACATAGAGGCTATCATAAAATGCTTTTCCAATATCCTGCAAGAGAACACTTGCACGCGGAACAAGATACGGAATACTCTCGCGCAACTTATCCACAGAAAAATAAGGATTACTACCCGCATAGACAAGTTCAGACTTACGTCTCTCTGCATCCAAGCGATTCTTTACAGGTTTAACACCATATTGCTGAGCAGCAACAAGTTGTACACTATTACTATCAGGAAAACTTTCCTTAAAAGATGCAACGCTCCATATACGATGTGGCACAAAGTTTTCATCCTTTGGCAATTCGGCAATATTATCAACAGCAAGTGCATCTACGACTACAGAATCACCCACTCCAACTGTATCCTTCTGTACAATCACTGCATCTGTTTTATTACCACCACAATCACCTACACACCTGACAAGAGCCAGAACAACGGTAAGCAACGCAAAAGAGTGTAAATATAGAGTTTTTGATAATTTCATCTCTTAATTTATATATCAGAATAAAAAAAATACGTTTTTGGTGGCACAAAGGTACAAAAAAAGTAATGAAATATGAAATATTTTTTGTAATTTTGCAGAAAAATATCAATAAACCATTCCTTACAACAACACATTAGAACGTGATAGAAAAGCATATAGTTCTTGAAGACATCGATCCTGTAGCATTTTACGGTGTCAACAATGTACATCTACAGATGATACGTTCGCTATACCCTAAGTTGCGAATCATGGCGAGAGACAACGTCATAAGGGTACTTGGCGATGAGGAGGAGATGTGTCAATTTGAGGACAACATAGAACGCATGAGACGCCACCTCTTGAAGTACAACATCATTAAAGAGGAAGACATTCTCGACATCGTAAAGGGCGAGCAAACAAAGGCTGATGCAGCAAAGGACGTGGTAGTATATAGCATATCAGGAAAAGCCATAAAGAGTCGTTCAGCTAACCAACAGCAGCTCATTGACGCATACGAGAAAAACGACATGGTATTTGCCGTAGGTCCCGCAGGAACGGGTAAGACATATCTCTCCATCGCCCTTGCCGTAAAGGCGCTAAAAGAGAAGACTGCAAAGAAGATTATCCTCTCTCGCCCTGCTGTTGAGGCTGGCGAGAAACTGGGATTCCTGCCAGGCGATATGAAGGACAAGATAGACCCATATCTTCAGCCTCTATACGATGCCTTGGAGGATATGATACCACAGGTAAAACTACAGGACATGATGGATAAACACATCATACAGATAGCTCCTTTGGCGTTCATGCGAGGCAGAACACTAAATGATGCCGTTGTGATACTTGACGAGGCGCAGAATACTACGACGGCACAAATAAAGATGTTCCTGACACGATTGGGATGGAACACAAAAATGATTATCACAGGTGACCTCACTCAGGTAGATTTGCCTAAAGGACAGAAAAGCGGACTGCGCGATGCCCTGGAGATTCTCAATGACATAGAAGGCGTTGGCATCGTAAACCTAACAGGAAAAGATATCGTAAGGCATAAACTTGTAACACGCATCGTCAAAGCATACGACAAAGCGGAGAAGCAAGAATAAGAACGAAGACAAAAAAAAACAAATAACAACAAAAAATAATATACAACAATGAACAACGCATTAACATCAACAGAGTACAATTTCTCTGGTCAGACAGCAGTTTATCACGGCAAGGTACGTGACGTTTACACAATCAACGATGACATCATGGTAATGGTTGCAACAGACCGCATCTCTGCCTTTGACGTCATTCTCCCAAAGGGAATTCCTTTCAAGGGTCAGGTACTTAACCAGATTGCAGCAAAGTTCCTTGATGCTACAACAGACATCTGCCCTAACTGGAAGCTCGCTACACCAGATCCACAGGTAACGGTAGGTTTGAAGTGTGAGGGATTCCGTGTAGAGATGATTATCCGTGGTATCCTCACTGGATCTGCATGGCGCGACTACCAGAAGGGATGCCGTGAGATATGCGGCGTTAAGTTGCCTGAAGGAATGAAGGAAAATGAGCGTTTCCCAGAACCAATCATCACTCCTACAACAAAGGCTGACGAAGGACATGACCTGAACATCTCAAAGGAAGAGATCATTGCACAGGGTATCGTAAGCAAGGAAGACTATGAGATAATGGAAGACTACACTCGTAAGCTTTTCGCACGCGGTCAGGAGATAGCAGCCAAGCAGGGACTTATCCTCGTTGATACAAAGTACGAGTTCGGCAAGCGAGATGGCAAGGTATATCTCATCGACGAGATTCATACTCCAGACTCATCACGTTATTTCTACGCAGAGGGCTACGAAGAGAAGTTTGCTAAGGGCGAACCACAGAAGCAGTTGTCAAAGGAGTTTGTACGCCAGTGGCTCATTGAGCACGACTTCATGAACGAGCCAGGACAGACAATGCCAGAGATAACTGACGAGTATGCAGAGTCAGTTGCAGAGCGTTACATAGAACTCTATGAGCACATCGTAGGCGAGAAATTCGATCGTTCTACCGACCAGAGCAACATTAACGCACGTATCGAGAAGAACGTTAACGCATACCTCGCTACACTCTAAGGGATGTATAAGCAAGAAACGATAAAGCCGTACTCACAGCATGGCGAGAAATCACAACAGGTGGAGACAATGTTCGACAACATTGCCCCCACCTATGATACTCTCAACCATCGACTTTCATGGGATATAGACAAAACTTGGCGCAAACGTGCAATAAAGGAACTTAGACACTTCAACCCTAAGACAATCCTTGACGTAGCAACAGGAACGGGCGACTTCGCAATACTCGCAGCGAAGAAGATACGCCCAACACACGACAACCCTCTTTTAGGAAAGGACCTACGCATCATCGGTGCCGATATCTCCGAAGGTATGATGGATATAGGAAGACAAAAGGTCCAGAAGAAGGGATTGGAGGACATCATCACCTTCGCCAAGGAAGATTGTTGTAATCTCTCATTCGAAGAGAACAGCTTTGATGCTGTAATGGCTTCGTTCGGCATACGAAACTTTCAGAATCTTGAAAAGGGACTTAGCGAAATGCTTCGCGTACTCAAACCAGGAGGCATGCTTTGCATACTTGAATTGACAACACCTGTCAGCTTCCCTATGAAACAGTTATTCCGCATCTACAGCCACACCGTGCTGCCAATATACGGAAAGCTGATTAGCAAAGACACTTCTGCGTATTCTTATCTCACAAAGACCATCGAGGCCTTCCCACAAGGAGAAACAATGATGGAAATACTCAAAGGTGTGGGATTCAAAGAGACAACGTTCAAGCGTCTTACATTCGGAATATGTACACTTTACATTGCATATAAATAATGAGAAAATTCGGAATCATAGGCTATCCTCTCGGCCACTCTTTCTCACCAGATTACTTTAACGAGAAATTCAAGAACGAGAACATTGACGCCATTTACGAGAAATACGAATTGCCTGTAATAACTGATTTACAGGCTATTATAGACTACACACAGGAATTGTGCGGTTTCAACGTCACTATACCATACAAAGAAAAGGTAATGACGTTCCTTGACACCGTATCACCAGAGGCTCGAGCCATTGGAGCAGTCAATGTCGTACGTGTATCTCATCGTGACGGAAAACCATATCTTGAAGGTTTCAACAGCGATTTGATTGGCTTTACGCGCAGCATCAAGCCATTATTGTCTGCAAATCACAAGAAAGCATTAATACTTGGCACAGGAGGCGCATGCAAGGCTGTCAACTACGGACTCCACCAACTAGGTCTGGAGACACTCATCGTGAGCCGTTCAAAGAAAGACAACACTATACAGTATGAGCAGATTACACCAGAACTGCTTGAAGAATACAAGGTAATCGTAAACACTACACCTTGTGGTATGTCACCACATTTTGAAGAGTGTCCACAACTGCCATACGAAAGCCTTACATCACAGCATCTACTTTTTGACCTAATATACAATCCTGACGAGACAATGTTCTTGAAGAAGGGAAAGAAACAAGGTGCAATAACAAAGAACGGACTTGAGATGCTGCTCTTGCAGGCAGAGGCTGGTTGGGAGATTTGGAACAGCTAAGATGTATGATATTTCTTATTACGCCAAATAAGTAAACAGAGTTAATGATATCAGTAGAAGGATTAAAAGTAGAGTTTGGAGTAAAGCCATTGTTCGCGGATGTATCGTTCGTGATAAATAATCGTGACCGTATAGCACTTGTAGGAAAGAACGGCGCAGGAAAATCAACAATGTTGAAAATCCTTGCTGGTTTGCAGTCACCTACAGCTGGTAATGTCTCAATACCTAATGACACAACCATCGGTTACCTGCCACAGGTAATGATACTTCAGGACAACACAACGGTTCGAGAAGAGACACGCAAGGCTTTTGCTGACGTGGACAAGATAAAGGCGAAGGTGGATAGACTGCAGAAGGAGATGGAGACACGCACTGATTACGAATCAGACAGCTACATGGAATTGGTGGAACGATTCACCCAAGAGCATGAGCGATATATGATGATGGGTGCAGAAAGCCGCGAAGCTGAAATGGAACGAACACTGACAGGTCTCGGTTTTCTAAGAACAGACTTCGATAGACCTACATCTGAATTCTCTGGAGGATGGCGCATGCGAATAGAGCTAGCCAAGTTGTTGCTACGCCATCACGATGTTATCCTTCTTGACGAGCCGACAAACCACCTGGACATCGAGTCAATACAGTGGTTGGAACAATTCCTTGCACAAAGTTCACAAGCAGTTGTCCTTGTCAGCCATGACCGCGCTTTCATCAACAACGTCACAAACCGCACGTTGGAAATATCGTGCGCGCGCGTAATAGATTATAAGGTGAAGTATGATGAGTATGTAGTACTCAGAAAAGAGCGTCGAGAACAACAGCTAAGGGCATACGAGAACCAACAGAAAGAGATAGCTGACACAAAAGCATTCATAGAACGCTTCCGTTATCAGGCTACAAAGGCAGTACAGGTACAGCAGCGCATTAGACAACTGGAGAAGATTGTACCAATAGAAATTGACGAGGTTGACACCTCAGCACTAAGACTAAAGTTTCCACCATGCCTACGTTCCGGTGACTATCCAGTGATATGCGACGAGGTTGAAAAGACTTACGGTGAGCACAATGTTTTCCATAATGTAAACCTCACTATCAAACGTGGCGAGAAGGTAGCATTCGTAGGAAAGAACGGCGAAGGAAAGTCAACACTCGTTAAGTGCATAATGAACGAGATACCTTTTGAGGGTGAACTGAAAGTCGGTCACAATATACAAATAGGTTACTTTGCACAGAACCAAGCACAGTTGCTCGATGAGTCTCTTACCGTATTTGAAACCATTGACAATGTAGCTCGTGGAGAGATTCGACTCAAGATTAACGACATCCTCGGAGCGTTCATGTTCGGCGGTGAGGCATCAGAGAAATACGTAAAGTTCCTTTCAGGCGGTGAACGTTCACGTCTGGCAATGATTCGTCTCTTGCTGGAACCTGTAAACTTCCTCATTCTCGATGAGCCCACGAACCATCTGGACATGGTGTCAAAAGACGTATTGAAAGATGCCATTAAAGCTTTTGATGGAACTGTTATCGTTGTGAGTCATGACCGTGAATTCCTTGATGGACTGGTGGACAAGGTATATGAGTTCGGCGGTGGAATAGTACGTGAGCATCTCGGTGGTATTTATGATTATTTACGTTCAAAGAACGCTGCCACTATCAACGAAGCTGTAGAAAAATCAATCCTACAGAACGCTACAACGCCCAAGGAACAACCTTCTACAACAGCAACATCTCCTGCAAACGAAAGCGTATCGCCTACCCTTTCATACGAAGAACGCAAGGCTGAGCAAAAAAGACTCAACAAACTCAACAAGCAGCGTAAAGAGATAGAAGACAAGATAGAAAAACTCGAAGCAAAGAAAGCAGAACTTGACGAACTGCTCATGAAACCAGAGAATGCAACAAACATGCAGATGGTGAATGAATATACCGAGTTACAGACCTTATTAGAAGAATTAGAAGAGAAATATTTCTCATTAGAATAATCGAACTATGCCATTAAGACTACCAGATAGACTTCCCGCAATAAAACTGCTCGAAGACGAGAACATATTCGTCATTGACGAGACACGAGGCCATACACAGGACATACGTCCACTGAAGGTTGTCGTGCTGAATCTTATGCCTATAAAGATAACAACAGAAACAGACCTCATACGATTATTATCAAATACACCGTTGCAGATTGACGTGACATTCATGAAACTAAAGACCCACACGTCAAAGAACACTCCAGTAGAGCACATGCAGCAGTTCTATATTCCATTTGACGAACTTCGCGAGAAGAAATTCGATGGAATGATTATCACAGGAGCACCTGTTGAGAACATGGCATTTGAGGAAGTTGATTATTGGCCAGAAGTATCAGAGATATTCGACTGGGCACGTACGCATGTAACCTCAACACTCTATATATGTTGGGCGGCACAGGCGGCACTATATCATTTCCACAACATACCAAAATATGGACTTCCAAAGAAGATGTTCGGTGTATTCCCACAGACTATCAACGAACGTTTTGCTAACGATCCTCTCTTCAGAGGCTTTGACGAAGTCTTCCAGATGCCACACTCACGCCACACAGAGGTAAAACGTGAGGACATTCTGATGAACAAGGATCTTTCCCTCGTTGTGAACTCAAAAGAAAGCGGTGTGGGCATCGTTACAGCTCGTGGCGGAAGAGAAATATTCATTACCGGACACATGGAGTATAATCCAGACACGCTGGACGGCGAATACATGAGAGACTTAGGAAAACGTAATGACGTTGAACTGCCAAAGCATTACTACAAAGATAACGATCATCGCAAAGGACCTATCGTAACGTGGAGAGCACATGCAAATCTGTTCTATCACAATTGGATAAACTACTACATTTATCAGCGTACGCCATACAATATAGACGAGATTTGCTAAGAAAAGATAGTTTTTTCAACAAAAATACGCAAAAACTTATAAAAACATTTGGTCATTAAGAAAAAAAGTAGTACCTTTGCACTCGCAAATTAGAAATAAGCATCAACAAAGCGTTGACATCACTATTTCTTTCGTATGCACCCTTAGCTCAGTTGGTAGAGCAACTGACTCTTAATCAGTGGGTCCAGGGTTCGAATCCCTGAGGGTGTACGAACAGAGCAAGTTTCTTATTTGCACGACATAAACAGTTGCACCCTTAGCTCAGTTGGTAGAGCAACTGACTCTTAATCAGTGGGTCCAGGGTTCGAATCCCTGAGGGTGTACAACAAGAAAATCCTAAGTTTGCTTCAGGGCGAATTTAGGATTTTTTGTTTTCTGCTATTAACCAAAATCAAATACGTCACATCAACAAGATGAAACATTGCATTGACCTTACAGTAAAATCCGTAGAGCACATAAATGAAAAATATGTACTCGTAAAACTTACTGACAACAATCCGTTGCCAGAAATGAAACCAGGACAGTTTGTAGAGATAAAGGTAGAAGACTCACCTAAGACATTCCTTCGCAGACCTATATCTATAAATAATGTAGAAACAGACACTAACGAACTGCATCTACTTATTGCTATAGTAGGCGATGGAACCCGACACATGGCAAAGCTTGTACCTGGAGACAAACTCAATGTAATGCTTCCTCTCGGCAATGGTTTTACTTTGCCAGAAAAACCATCAGACAAGCATCTTCTTGTAGGTGGTGGCGTTGGTGTAGCACCACTGTTGTACTTAGGCAAGAAGATCAAGGAGATGGGCGGCGAACCAACATTCCTTCTTGGAGCACGTTCAGCAAAAGACCTCCTGATGATAGATAAGTTCAAGTCCGTAGGACGTGTCTTCATAACAACTGAAGATGGCAGCGAGGGTGAAAAAGGATTTGTGACAAACCATAGCATTCTCAATAAAGAAACATTCAAGCTCATATCTACATGCGGTCCAAAACCAATGATGGTTGCGGTAGCACGATATGCTGATAATACCAACATAGAATGCGAGGTTAGTCTTGAGAACAAAATGGCATGCGGACTTGGTGCATGCCTCTGCTGCGTAGAGAAGACACAAGACAAGGGAAATATCTGTATCTGCACAGAAGGACCAGTTATTAACGCTAAAAGATTGGAGTGGTAAGAGATATGGCAACACTAAACGTAAACATAGGAAACCTTAAGTTAAAGAACCCTGTAATGACCGCATCCGGTACATTCGGTTACGGTGTAGAATTTGCTGATTTCGTTCCTTTGGAAGAGATTGGAGGTATTATCGTAAAGGGCACTACCCTACACCATCGTGAAGGTAACGATTATCCTCGCATGGCAGAAACTGCCAGCGGAATGCTCAACTGTGTAGGTTTACAAAACAAGGGTGTTGACTATTTCTGCAACAACATTTATCCTACAATAAAAGATATTGACACAAACATGATTGTCAATGTCAGTGGTTCTTCTCCTGAAGACTACGGTGAATGTGCAGCCCGTATCAATGAACTGGATAATATTCCTGCCATAGAGCTTAATATATCATGTCCTAACGTAAAACATGGCGGCATGGCATTTGGAACGTCATGTGAAGGAGCCGCAAGTGTTGTTAGGGAGGTTAGAAGGAAGTATGACAAGACACTTATCGTAAAGCTTTCACCAAACGTAACTGACATAACAGAGATAGCAAGAGCCGTTGAAGCAGAGGGTGCTGATAGTGTTTCATTGATAAACACATTGATGGGCATGGCGATTGACATAGAAAAGCGCCAATCATTACTCTCAATCGGTACAGGTGGTCTCTCTGGTCCAGCCGTTAAACCAGTTGCCGTACGCATGGTACATCAGGTATCAAAGGCAGTAAAGATTCCTGTCGTAGGGCTCGGAGGTATTTGCACAGCAGAGGATGCAATAGAATTCCTTATGGCAGGTGCAACAGCAATAGAAATAGGAACAGCAAATTTCCTTGATCCTGCTGTAACAATAAAAGTCCGCGACGGCATCAACGCATGGCTTGATTCACACGGATGCTCATCTGTAAAGGAAATAATCGGAGTTATTTAGTAACAAATAAATGATACTTCAAAAACTCTCCATACTCAACTACAAGAATATCACAGAAGCGCAACTGGAGTTCTCACCAAAGATAAATTGCTTTATTGGTGATAATGGTGAGGGAAAGACAAATCTGCTCGACGCAGTCTATTTTCTTTCCTTCACGCACTCTATGTTTGGAAGCATTGACTCCCAGATGATGAAGCACGATGCTGACTTCTTCATGCTGCAAGGCCAATACGTTTCTGACGATGACGCAGAGCAAAAGGAAGAGGTTTATGCAGGTATGAAACGTGGGCAAAAGAAACAGTTCCGCCTCAACAAGAAGGCATATAAACGTATGGCGGAACATATAGGTTTCATTCCACTTATCATTGTATCGCCAGATGATGTGACGTTGATAATGGGCGGCAGTGAAGAGCGCCGTAAATTACTTGACATTGTTATCTCGCAATATGATAACACTTACATTGATTCTCTTCTGCGTTACAACAAAGCACTTCAGCAACGCAATGCATTGCTGAAGCAAGAAGAAGAGCCCGACATCACACTTCTCACTCTTTGGGAGGAGGAAATGGCTCAGCATGGAGAAATCATATATAGGAAACGCAATGACTTTGTAGAGCGTTTCATACCCGTCTTCAATGATATATACAGTAAGATAAGCGGAGAACACGAGAACGTTTCGTTACGCTATGTCTCTCACTGCCAACGAGGACCACTACTTGACGTCATACAAAGAGACAGGTACAAGGATCGCGCTGTAGGCTATTCACTACATGGAATACACAGAGATGACCTGGAAATGCTTATTGATGGATATCCAATGAAACGGGAAGGAAGTCAAGGACAAAGCAAGACGTATGTCATTTCACTGAAACTTGCACAGTTTGACTTCTTGCGTCAAACAATAAGCGCAACGACGCCCCTACTATTGCTTGACGATATCTTTGATAAACTTGATGCAAAGCGTGTAGAGAAAATTGTCAAGATGGTTGCAGGTGAGAACTTTGGTCAGATTTTCATAACGGATACAAACCGCGATCATCTTGATGACATCCTATCAAACGGTTCGTTTGATTACAAACTATTCCATGTTAAGGGCGGTGTGTTTTGTTAATCATTAGTAATATGAAGAATATATTAATTTTATTATGCATAGCACTATCATTAGGAAGTGTACATGCACAGAAGAAAGTACTTCTCGATACCCACTTTAACCACGAAAAGGATAAAAAAACGGGAAAGTTGCAGCATTATACTTGGGACGATACTTCTAAGTGGGGTGGTTATTCTCAGTTTGGTGAACTCTTCACAAAACATGGTGCAGAACTTGCCATGCTTGACGCTGCTCCTACGACAGAATTACTAAAAGGAAGCAACGTTTATATCATTGTAGATCCTGACCATGTAAAGGACAATCCTAAGCCCAACTACATGAATGAAGCTTCAGCCAAAGCCATAGCTAAATGGGTGAAGAAAGGTGGCAGATTGCTTGTCTTGACAAACGACAAAGAAAACTGCGACCTCCATTATATCAACATACTGATGGATAAGTTCGGACTACACTACAATGATACGACAATCCTTCAATTAGATATCCCGACAAAGGAAAAGCCAGATAACGTTTATCCTCTACAGGGTACGCTTGAAGGTGTAGATAAAATGTACATGCGTGGCACATCAAGTATCAGATGTACAGGCAAGGCAAAACCTATCGTATGGACAAAAGACAATGATACGGTTATTGCCGAAGCAAAATACGGCAAAGGTCTGGTCATTGCCATTGCCGACCCATGGATATATAACGAATATATCTACCACACTCTTCTGCCAGACAATTACGACAATGCTTCGGCAGCAGAACGAATTATTGAGCGTCTTATAGACACAAACCAACAGTCTGTATCTGGTACAAAGGAACTGCGCATAAAGCAGAAAAACGGTAAGAGCATATACGGTATCATCAGCAATCCATCTACAACAGGTAAGCATGGCATTGCCATCATCAGCCATGGCTTCAATGGTACACACCACTTCGGAAAAGACTATTTCAAGACTCTCAACGACCTTGGATATGCCGTATATACCTTTGACTTCCCTTGCGGAAGCATCTTCAGCCAAAGTGACAACAACACCATGGAGATGTCGGTATCTGACGAAAAGAATGCACTAAAGGAAATTGTTGCATATTTCCAGAAGCAGAAGGATATTGACAAAAACAAGATTGTTCTCATCGGTGAAAGTCAGGGAGGTCTTGTCTCTGCCTTAGCTGCATCAGAGTTGAAGAAACAAGTTAGCAACCTTGTCCTCATCTATCCTGCCCTTTGCATACCAGACAACTGGAACGATCGTTACCAACGAGTAGAGGACATTCCTGAAGTTTCAGAGATATGGGGAGTTAAACTCGGCAAAAAGTTTATGTTGGACATACGTCCTATGAAGCCATTTGAATTAATTGGCAATTACAAAGGACGAGTACTAATAGTCCACGGAACGAATGATAAGGTTGTGCCGATAGACTATTCAAAGCGTGCACAGCAAACATATAGCAATGCCTCTCTAAAGATTATCAATAAAGCTGGTCATGGGTTTAATCCTGGCGAACGAGTTTTGTCTAATCAATATGTAAGAGAATTCCTTTCTACAAACAAATAATTATGAACTATATACAGAAATTATTACTATCCTCAATCTTAGCAGGTTGTTGTATCGGCATCGGAGGAACGGTTTACTTAAAGGTAGGCGGAACGGCGGGCGCTGTGCTTTTCTCAATCGGCCTTATCACCGTAGTATCATATAAACTGAAGCTATACACCGGCGCAGCTGGATTTGTTACAAAATCCAATATTCTGGATCTTATCCCTATGCTTTTCGGCAATATCATAGGTTGCATACTACTATCACTCTTCCCTACCAACCTTGATGTAACGACAATCATTGCCTCTCGTGCCGCATGCGAATGGTACAATGCCTTCATACTGGCTATCGGTTGTGGAGTACTGATGACAATAGCCGTAACCTTTGCAAGGGAAGGCAAATGGTTACCATTGCTCTTTGCCATACCAACTTTCATACTTTGCGGTTTCTACCACTGCATAGCAGATGCCTTTTATTATGCTGTAGGGTGGCAACAACTATCAATAAACATTCTCCCTGTATATATTGCCACAGTAGCAGGTAATTTCGTAGGATGCAACATACCACGAGTCATTAAAACAATCAATCAATAATTCATTAAGGATGCCTAAACAGGCATCCTTTTTTATGCAATATTTTAAATAAATTTGAAATCTCCCCAGTACTGTGCAACGATTACTCCAGTACTGTGCAACGATTACTGCAGTACTGTGCAACGATTACTGCAGTACTTAATAAAGATTACTCCAGTACTTGGCCACAGTACTGGGAGTAATTATAAACCGTTTTAGGGTGATTTTTAAATTATACTACAAAAATACACTTATTTTCTTTGTCGTTACAAGAAATTATATGTAACTTTGTTCACATTATAAAAAATGTAAAAGATAGACAAATGACCAAAATCAAAATTTCAACAACACTTGGCGACATCACCGTTCGCCTCTATGATGAGACTCCACTCCACCGTGATAACTTTATGAAACTCGCAAAGGAGGGGTATTATGACGGTACGCTTTTCCACCGTGTGATACTCCAAGTAGCCTAAAGTACTACCCGTAACTTTTTTGCTTGCTTCATACAATAATTAAGCGATTTTTACGTTTATATTTATATGAAGAAAGTTGTCTTATTCGTACGAGTTTCCACCCAAAAGCAAGAGGTTGAATCTCAAATAGAAGCACTTAAGCGAAACGCTATAGTTGATGGTTTTGGCAATGACGACATCATCGTCAT
>JAGHTW010000126.1 GCA_018065145.1 Candidatus Prevotella equi | reverse complement strand
ACACTCATCGGTGAGCGACTGAAGAAGGATGCCCAGTACCGCAGCATACAGATGGAGCAGATGGAGGACAACCTTGCCAATATGCAACGCAATGTGGTGTGGGTGCGCGAACGCAAAAGCAAGCGGGAGGTGCGCTCCACGATTGATGGTGAGTTAGGATTGCTGGATGTGGCACTCGGTCAGAGCATCACCCCTGGGCAGACGATAGGTCAGGTGAATGACCTGAGTGATTTCAAGATAGAGGCACAGATAGACGAGCACTACATCGACCGCATCAAGGTTGGTCTTTCTGCCACTTTCGAGCGCGACGGCAAAACGTACGACCTCACCGTCCGCAAGGTTTATCCCGAGGTGCGCCAAGGCAAGTTCCGCACCGACTTGGTGTTCAAGGACACACGCCCTGGCAACATCCGCTCAGGTCAAACCTATTACCTGAACCTCGAACTCGGCAAACCCGCTCAAGCCATCCTTATCCCCAAAGGCACCTTCTTCCAAACCACAGGCGGCAACTGGATATTCGTGCTTGATAAGAACGGTACCACAGCCTACCGTCGCAACATCCGCATCGGTCGCCAGAACCCTCAGTATTATGAGGTGGAGGAAGGACTGGAACCAGGCGAACGGGTCATCACAAGTGGCTACGAAGCATTTAAGGACAATGAAGTATTAAAACTGAAATAAAGCGTAAATATGAAAAGTTATTTTACATTCTTATCAAGAAACAAGCTCTATGCTGCCATTGAGATGCTGGGATTGTCTCTTGCCTTCGGATTCATCATCATTCTTGCAGAATACGCGAGGACGGAGTTTAGTGTGGGTACAAAGCAACCGCTCTCCAAGCAACTCTATATCATAGGAAGCGAAGACAGTTTTGGCATGACTCTCGGCACGGCAGAGGAGTTCTTCCCTTCGATTCCAGAGATCAAGTCGTGGACAAGAATTGCTTATCTGGAAGACAATGACATTACGATTGGTGACAATTACTATTCGGTGAAGGCTGTGGCTGTGGACAGCAACTTCTTACAGCTGTTTGACTATCGCTTGACGGGGTGCAACAAGAATAGAATTTTAACATCTGCTGATGAAATCCTTATCTCGGAGAGCTTTGCCAAGAAGGCTTTTGCTGGCGAGGATCCAATTGGACGTACCATCACCCAAGAGGACAAAAACTACACTATCACAGGAATCATAGAGGACTTCGGACCATGTGATGTATTCCATTACTGTGACATCTTTATGAGCATGAGCACCATGGAGGGGTCTGTGGCAAGGATGGATGGGTTTGGATCAACGCAAACTTTTGTTACCTTAGCTGATGGTGCAAACCCTGACAGCATCGCCCGAAAGCTCCTTGACAAGTATTGCGGCTATTGGGACTTCTACAAGCGTGATGCATCTCAGGGTGACTTTCTCTATGGTTCTTCTCTTACCCGTCTGGATAACATCTATTTCAGCGGATTTGAGTCGGGGGGCGACATCAGGGTTGGAGAGAAGAAGGCTGTGGAAATACTGCTCGTCGTTGCATTAGTGCTGCTCGTCTCTGCCATCTTTAACTATATCAACCTTACTGTGGCGCAAGCGGGAAAGAGGGCGAAGGAGATGGCAACACGAAGGCTTATGGGAGAATCACAGATGGGCATTATGCATCGCTATATCCGCGAGTCCTTTGTATTCACATTTGGATGTTTTGCTCTTGGTTGTGTTCCCGCATACTGCCTAAAACCATTAATGAATGAGTTGCTCACTACTGACATACCACTTCAAGTTGACTGTACTTCAGCCATTCTTGCCTTAATGCTCATCTGTATTATTTCGTTGATTTCAGGAACTCTTCCTGCATTGATTTCCTCACGGTTCAAACCAATCGATGTAGTTAAGGGCAGTTTCCGCTTCCGTAACAAGATGGTGTTTAGTAGAGTATTCATCGTGTGTCAGAACGTTATAAGCACAGTGCTGATAGCGGTCGCCTTGACCATGACCATTCAGATGCGGCATCTTGTCAATCTTCCTTGCGGATACAACACCGAAAACCTGATAGAACTGTTTACGTACACTTTAGGATTCCCAGATATGGATGCACCAAACGAACTTGCCAAACGTCTGAGAAGTCTTCCCTGCGTTGAAGAAGTCGGTATGTATATGAACAATCCTTTTCATTGTTCTAATAACGGCCTCCACGAAGAAAATGAAAAGATGTCATGGATATCCTTGTCCTCTCTTGATTCAACAAGTTTCAAGTTATTAGGATTCAAAGTCGTTGAACAATATTCTGCTCCGCTTAATGGGACTTGTTGGTTCACAGAAGATGCAAAAAAGCGTTATTGCATTACTGAACAGAATAGGGATTTAGGACGCATGAGGGAAGGTGTACCAGAATACCAATGTTGCGGAATCATTGCCGATTACCGATCAAAAGATGCGCTTACCACACCTTTGGATGATTCACATAATGTGGTGATGCTCAAAAATGATCGATGTGCAGGATTGCTAATAAAGGTCACAGGCGATAGGAAGAAAGCATCCGATGCGGTGGCCGACGTTTGGCGAAAGGTGGCAAAGGAATACCTGGGTGTTCCAAAGGAACCAGAGATGAATTACCTTGATGACCAACTCAACAATGCCCTCACAGGAGATCGCAACACGATGACACTTGTCTGCATCTTCATGGGATTGTCTGTCCTTATCTCCGCTCTTGGGCTCTTCGCCATGTCCATCTATTACACTGAACAACAGAAGAAGTCGATTGCCTTGCACAAGATAGCTGGAGCAGAGACGCATCAAGCTGTACTCAAACTGTTTCGCCCATTCGTGGTTGCCTCACTCATAGCCATAGTGATTGCAATTCCAATAAGCATAAAGTTGATGCAACACTATCTCGAAGGTTTCTACAACCGAATACCATTCCCATGGTGGGTACTGATTGCTGCGGCGGTGATTTCTCTTGCCATAAGCATTCTCAGCATTCTGAGCCAAACCCTCAAGACTGCTTGTGCCAATCCGATAGAAAGTATCAAGACGGAATAAGCCCTTTTTTGTGCCCGAAATTTCTCTAACTGGAAAAAAATATTTCTCTAACTGGAAAAAAATATTTTCCTAACTGGGAATGAAAATGTTTCTAACTGGAGGTTTTTTAGGGTTCTACTAAGAGGGCTCTACTTATGGCAAGGCTTGGGCTTAACTTATGACTGACGTTGGTCTTAATAGACGACAAGCCTTGGTCTTAATAGACGACTAAAATTAGGACAAGAATAAATGGTAAATTGTAAATAGTAAAATTGTAAATGATATGATGATCAAGATTGAAAATCTCTCGAAAGTATTCCGCACTGAGAATGTGGAGACAACAGCGTTGAATGGCGTAAGCCTGGAAGTAAAGGAAGGCGAGTTCGTGGCAGTCATGGGGCCTTCGGGTTGTGGCAAGTCAACACTTCTGAATATCCTTGGATTGCTCGACAATCCCGATAGTGGCAACTACTACCTTGGTGGCGAGGAGGTGGGACACCTGAAGGAGAAGGACCGCACCAAGTACCGCAAAGGACGTATCGGCTTCGTCTTCCAAAGCTTCAACCTCATCGACGAACTGACCGTGGAGGAGAACATCGACCTGCAGTTGAAGTACCTCAAGGTGCCAGAGGCAGAGCGCAAGCAGCGAGTGCTGGACATCCTGCGCAAAGTCAACCTCTCACAGCGTGCCACTCACTATCCCCAGCAACTCTCCGGCGGTCAGCAGCAACG
>JAGHTW010000147.1 GCA_018065145.1 Candidatus Prevotella equi | reverse complement strand
TGGAAAATATCGCGGATTCGGTCCGCTGGTAACTGCAAAAAGTGTCCGCTGAAAAAGAGAAGATTTCAGCGGACACTTTGCGTTTGTTTTTGGGGGTCAGATTATGGCAGTTATCTGTAAGTGTAGAAGACTACTGGAGTCCCATTTTTCTTAGGGAGTCTCCGTTGAGTTCTATCTGGTGAGCGGTATGCACGATACGGTCAAGGATAGCATCGGCGATGGTGGGGTCACCGATGGCTTCATACCAGTTACCGACAGGTATCTGTGCAGTGAGGATCATGGATTTCTGTCCATGACGGTCTTCTACGATATCCATGAGTATTGCACGTTCCTTGGCATCCAGGCCTATGAGGAAGAGGTCGTCAAGGATGAGCAGCTGGGTCTTCTCGATTTTCTTCATTTCCTGCTCGTATGTTCCCTTAGCCTTTGCCCCCTTGAGTTTGTTCATCAGCTTCTGGGTGTTGGAATAATAGGTTCTGAAGCCATTGTTGCAGGCTTCATGTCCGAGACCGCATGCGATAAAACTCTTGCCCGTACCAGAGGGGCCGGTGATTATCACGTTCTGATGTTCACGGATAAAGTCAAGAGTGGCCAGGCGTTCCATCTGATTCTGGTTCAATCCTCGGGGCAATGTGTAATCCACAGCCTCGAGGTAGGCCTTGTAACGAAAGGCGGCCTGCTTGGTGAGGCGTGCCACCATCTTGTCATTACGGTAGTCCCATTCACTGCTGATGAGTGAAGCGACAAAAGCGTCGGGTGTCATGTTTTCGGCAAACGTGCTGCCAAGACTTGCCTTAAAGGCTTCCTTCATGCCGTTGAGACGCATTCTGCCCATGAGGTCAAGAGTCGTGGCATTCATATCCTTGCCACTCTGTGTTGTCGTGTTATTTGTTTCCATTTTTAGATTGGTCAGTGTTGTTGTTCTTTGGTTTGTAATAATCAGCACCGCGCACGTTCTTGTGTGACTTGCTGTGGTTCTCGGGACGCTCCTCCTCTTCTTCTTCCGGAGCGAGGTCATAATCCTCTCCGTTGCGGAGCATCCACTGGATCTGAGTGTAGCTGTACTCGCCACACTCTACAGCTATGCGGCACGCTTTTACGAGTCGGTCCTTGCCATACTTGTCTGCAAGGGCCAGTATGGCACGCATGGAACGGAAGACCTGAGGCGGATACTTGCGATCCTGCTGCACAAGCAGAAGATACTGGTATACGTCATCATGGATTTCTGATGCCTTCTTCAGCTGTGCCTTGATGTCATCGTCATAGTTACCATGGTGCCCGGGCAGGTTATGCGAGCTTTTTGTCGTGTACTCATAAGGACTGTCATCACGCTGATGAGTGGTTACGATATGCAGGTTATAGTAAACCTCGATAGTATCCTCGTCAAAGACGACCTCTACACGCTTGCCGATATACTTTGTCGGCACGCTGTAATTATGCTGGAAGAGAGTAAAGTAGCTGTTGCGCCTAACCGTCAGCATCTTGCGTTTCTTTACTGGATAACGCTTTGCAGGCAGTGGACGGAGACAGTCTTTCTCTACCTCAAGAAAACGCTCACGACGGCTGTAAGGGCGATCGGACATCTTCTTGTTATTGAAATCCTCCAATGCTTTCTTCAGCTCCTTATTGAGAGACGTGAGACTGTGAAACACTTTGCCCTCGACCGCAGGATAAATCTCCTTATACGAGAGCTTTACCGCATCCTCCACAAGAGCCTTATCCTGCGGATGGCGTACCCTGGCAGGATATACGGCACAGTCATAGTGGTCAGCAAAGGCAGCAAAATCCTCCTGGATGACAGGCTCTATACGGTCAGGCTTGGTGACCGCTGCCTTCAGATTGTCGGGCACCAGAGCTGTCGGAGCGCCGCCAAAATAGTGCAGCGCATTCTCACAGGCGCGAATCAGGTCTTCCTTGCTCTGCGAAGCAACGGCTTCCACGTAAGTCATATTGCTTGCAGGAAGCACTATGACCGCCACCTCGCATGGCACGATTTCCCCCGTGCGCGAGTCCACGATTGACAGCTTGTCACCAGCAAAGTCGATATACATCTGGTCGCCGGGGATATGCTCCACATGGGCAATCACCTTTTCGTGGTGCATGTACTGGGTAAGAAGACGACAGAAGCGAGAGTAGCTCAGCCCATCGGGACATCTCTGGATATAGTCCTCATGCAGCATCTTCTTGGTGACGCCCTTCTTGCGACCAAGGCGCAGGGCATAGCTTGGAATAAGCTCTTGAAGTGCCTGCTCCCGAGGGGAGGGCTCGCGGAGTTTATCCTCGCCGTAGGAGAACAGATCACGCAGGTGCTCCTCGTCTAATTTTAACAACTCGTCCATGCTCTTGCCCATCTCCTGGTACATGCGGACATACCTTCTGACCGTGTTGCGGGACAACTCCAGCGACCGGCTGATTAATTTTATGGTTCATCCGACAAATGCGTAGTTTTTGTCATGCAGTGATAGGATCTTGAGTTCGAAGAATTTCTCATCTCGGTACCCATACGCTTGCCGTTTCATTGTTTTGATTTTATTGTTGATTCCTTCTATTTTCCCTGTAGAGATATGATGTTCATACCATGAGAGTATTCCACTGCGGTGTGCAAGTAGCGTCGTTGCAAACTTCTGTAGGAGTGGCACTTTTGAGTCTTGTGCCTGTTTTACCCAATCCTTCAGCACTTGTTCGGCCTGTTCTTTGGTGCCCTGCATCCAGATTTCCCTGAGAGATTCCTTGAGGTAGTATCCTTTCATCAAGGGGGCATTCATCTCAAGAGCATTCTCGAGCCTGTTCTTATGGCAGGAATCGTAAATGTCCTTCCCGTTACAGAGCAGCAGCCATCTTGTTCCTTTCAGTACCTTTCGTTTCATGAGGTCTGCTTCCTGGTTATACGCTTGCCTGCGCAGTTTGTCCAGTGTGTCATTCATCAGTTTGACTACGTGGAAGTGGTCAAAGACAAGTGTCGCTTCAGGGGCGTTCTCCCTCACGGAGGAGATGAAGGCCACCGAGAGGTCTGTGGCTACAGCCTTTATACGAGCCTTTGCCTTGCGCACTTTCTTCCAGAACTTCTCAAGGGCATCAGCACCCTTGCCATCACCGACGTATACCACTTGCCCTGTCAGAAGATCTACCACAATGGTCTTGTAGACATGTCCCTTGCGGACAGCAAACTCATCAATGCCGATATACTCCAGCTTGCTTAGGTCGGGATTGCCGTAATGACGCTGGAGGTAGCGCTTCTGTATGTCCTTTACTGTGTCCCACGAGATATTGAGGAACATGGCAACGTCCTTGATTGTGCCTATACGGGAGAGGTCTACTACATAGCGGGCGAACTTATTCGTATAGCTCCGTTTGCCTGTAACGAAGTGAATCTTCTCCTGACGGATACAACCGCACGACTTGCATTCTATTCGCTGTACTTTCATGCGGAGAATTGTTTCTCTGTGACCTACAGGAACTGCTCTTATGTCTCTATATGTGCAACCTGAACGGATAATCTTGCGACTTTTGCACTCTGGGCAGCATAATTCCTCTTTGCGAGTCTCGATATAATGAATATTTTGATTACCTTTGTACTCAGTTTTAGTACATTCTTGGTGACGAACACCAAATGCATGATACAGATAGCTGGGATTCATATTACTATTCTTTAGTTAGGGGTAACCAAAGATAGCAATAAAATCTTAGCTATCTCACTTTTTATTCATTTTTCTACATCGTAACTACGCATTTGTCGGATGAACCGAAAATTATACTGTTTTGTAATCAGAAGAAGCAAACATCTTCTTTATCATATCTTTGACCCTTGGGGTTGAGGCAGATGAATCTACAATGCTCATAAACTCCTCTGCCACCATCGAAGATTGGTCTTCGCCCCAAGGCAAAGTTTCAGATTCACGTATGACATTGTTGATTTGATCCGAATGAATCTTGGCTAAGGCTTCAGGAGTATTTACTTCCGTTCTTGGAATACCAGAATTGTCATTTAATGTTTCCCAAATAACCACAGGAATCTGGCAAGTTTTACTTTCATTACCCATAGGGTTTGAAATCAAAACCTTCCCAGTAAGCACACGCTGTTCGCCTATTTGTGACAAGAATTCTGTAGACTGTTCAAGAGCGACTTGTGCGTTGTGTTTCATTTTGGAAACCAAAATCTGCTGACTTTGAGTTATTCCTTCTGCTTGAGAGGTTGTAACCCATCCAGAGAGTGCATTCATACGATTAGACGATGTCATCATATGTTTGTTTACAAGCTCAAAAACAGGTTGGTCTATTTGGCGAATTCTAGATTCTAATTCTTTATTTACACTCGTAAAGATTCTCAAATATCTCTCAGCAATTCTGCCATATTCACGTTCCATATTTGTTTTAATGCTTAACAACTGTCTTTTTTGCTGCCCCAATTGCATAATCAGAGCTTCTACACGACTTTGTTTGTTAGCAATTTTCTGAGATATTTGCGAACGCATTAAGGTAAAGAAACCTCTATTGACATTTGAGCAAACCTTGTTTGCGCCTTTATTTTCTGCAGCAATGACAGCAGTTTGCATAGTCACAACAGCAGCAGTTGTTCCTTTTACGTGATTAGAAACACTTTGCAATTCTGCTGCCATAGGAGCGGTGTCGACCGAACATGGAATTAATGTTGCCATATTATCTCTCCTTTTTATTCGTTATTATTATCTTCTTCTGTGGGAATGTCAGGAATTTCTGTTTCTTCATCTGCTGGAATCTCTGGCATATCTTCATCAGGCAATTCAGGAATCATCTCACCATCTTCTTCTGGAATACTTGGCATATTTTCTTCTTCAACGGTAATACGACTTACGGCATCTAATGCGTTAACAGCAATAGATGGAAGATTAAGTGATAAATGCTCATATGTCACACTCTCAACATTAGGCTCAGGCAACAGAACAGATTCTTTCGCCAGCAAAGGGTTTGTGAGTGCAAGAGGTTTACGACGATCGTCAAGGCTCTGAACTTCTCCTGCTGCTACCGCCATAGAGTTTGAATAACCATCCTGAAGACGTGCGTCATAGAATTCCACATGTCCAAACTTCTCTGCCTTAAGTGCAATATCTTCTTGCAATCTGTCCATGTAGTCTGCAAAATCTTCCTGTACCTGTTTGAATTCTTTTGCTTGTATTTCGAACGCGGCCAACGCTTCTGCGCTATTGTCCTGCTTCTCTACAACTGTACTATCCAAGGATGCACCTTCTTCACCCATTGTGTCAAGAGTCTTTTGAAGTTGTGCGAGTGTATTATAAGCCTCTACATATTCACTCAGAGTCTGCTGCATATTATTAATTCAAGTTTCGCAAGTTAACAAAATGTAACGTAAATACCTAAAAAAAAGGGTATAGAAGTTTGCCTATGTGGCAAAAAATTTGTAAATTTGTAGTGA
>JAGHTW010000100.1 GCA_018065145.1 Candidatus Prevotella equi | reverse complement strand
CTTATCAAATTAGTGCAAACATTGAGACATGAAAACAATCACATCCTCCGCACGATGATTCTCCTCACCGCCCTGGCGATAGGAACAAACATCTCGTGGGGACAAACTTCATTAGGTAAGGCAGAGATTACGGCTGCACCTACCAGTACCTCTGACGAAAATGCAATGGAAACGACCAGTGGTACTATTTACGCATTGTACAAAGGCACAACGACAGAGATAGACTTCTCTGCTAATAACGGTGCTAACCAACTTGATGAGAAGTGGTATGTAAAGTTGGTAGCTGATGGCTTCATCAAGATTCGTGTTGCCAAAGGTACGGTTATTGCTGGAGATATCTTAAGAGTAGAGGTTAGAGATATTTATAATTATACGACCCAGCAAACTCTCGGTTTTCAGGTGGAAGGTTCTAATGAAACAATCGGAATTAAAGAGACGGACAATGCCCTCCACACCCTTGACTATACTCTCAAAGCTGCTGATATACAGTCAGAGGATGCTTCATACGACTTTATTAAGATTAACCGTAACGGCAATTCCGGTTGTGGCTATCATAGTGTAGAGATACTTCAGCCAGCACATCATACAGTTTCTATTGATCTTGCGAAGTTCACTCCAGGTCTGCCTACAGGCTGTGATGCTTGGTTTACTATAGGTGATGACCCTACGAAATACAGAGAGGCAAAGACTGTCGTAGAAGGCACATCTATCACATATACAATGAGTTCAACTAATCCTCATTATACCCCAGCAGGATGGAGAACAAGAAGTTGGCAAAGTCACGATACAGGTTGGATGGTTTGGGGATCATCTTTCACAACCACAGTTCGTTCTTCTGCTGCAAAAACAGAAGGAGAACTCGGTTGTGATGGTGGTAATCATGTTTGGTCTGATCACGAGAAGTTGAATTATGGCAACATCAATGCAGCACCAGAGTTTACTTATCATGAGGGCTGTGTTGTTACATTTTCTGCAAACAACAACGACTATGGTACTGTAACAGCAACTGTTGGTGGTAATCCTATAACGTCTGGTTCTCTTGTTGCTAGTGACGCTGAAGTTCAGTTTACTGCAACACCATCTTCTGGTGATTACCTTGCATGGGGATGGAATGTAGATGGCAAAGACAATTGGAGCTTCCCTAATCCATATACAGTAACTAAAGATGTTACTATAGTTCACAACTTCACATCAGGTATCAAGATTAACGCTTATCCAAATAATGGTTCATTAGGAACAATAAATATCTCTGGCGGTGGAAAGAATGGAACAAACATTCATATCACTCCATGGGCTGGTCCTGTGACATTCACAGCTACACCTAAGGCAGGAGCTACCTTTGATGGTTGGTATAGTGATGTGGATTTAACTGATCTTATAACCTCAGAAACCACCCTTACATATACAAATGATGATAATATACTGAGAAACCCAGGCACAGTAAATCGATGGGCTAAGTTTACCGCCATACCATTCGACCCTGCCCTTGACCTTAACAGTACAACTCATGGTAGCAATGCAACTATGAGCGAAGGTGTGCTCACTGCTACTGGTTCATCAGACAACTGGGTGAAGGTTAAGGATATTACTGGTCAGGGCAATAATTATACTGGTATTCGTCTTACAACACAGGGTAAGGCTTGCCGTATCATCGTACGTTGGGGTGAGGCTGATGCAACTCAGAAGGTAACTTATGTTGATGCAGCAGAAAAGGCTACCACATCTTACTATAGCTGGTCAATGCTCGGTGTACCAGAGAACGAGGTTGCAAACCTTACTTCTATCCGCTTTGCTGGTGCAAGCAGTGATTTTGGTACAACAACCTTCTCTAACGCTTCTCTCGTTAATGTAACAGAGACCACTCCTTACGCTCGTCAGGTTGGTGAGCTTAGAGACTTCAACCTCAATGATACCCGTGTACAGCTCTATGGTCATGATGCTCATTACCAGATGGGCGGTAACATACAGTGGGTATATAAGGTAGAGACTGCTGGCGACAAGTTCGTCACTATGAAGACTACTGGCACAAGCTGGAACCAGATGGAGATATTCCACTCCGGCCACTATATCCCAACTTACGATGGTGTGCGTGTAGATTATAAGGGTAAGCACTTCCGCGTAATCGCTTACACAGGTGATGGTGCTGACGATAAGTTTGTAGCTACTGCTCCTAATGCTGACAACAGAACAGCACGTTACATCACATGGTCTGAGTTCCTTAGAGGCGGTGCCATCATGACTGAGAATGACATCCGCAATATCAAGCGCATTGAGGTTGCTGGATGTAGCGAGCATGATGCAGAAGAGGCTGTAAACTTCTATAGCATCCGTCTGCATAAAAGAAGTACAGACGTAATATATACTGATGAATCAACCACCATAGGCGGATATAATGCCGGTGTACTTACCTTTAGAGAGAACCAGGACGGCAAGGAAGTGAGTGTTGCGTTTAGTGGCATATATGGTGGTGACCGTCATGCAGATGGCTGTAATGGTACTATTATTAGAAGAGATGAACACGACAGCTTCACTGTCTCAGCCCCTGAATGCTACAAGGTAACAAAGGTTATCGTTGGTCTTGGTGAAAAAACTACTGGCACAGGTCGTTTCAATAACACTGAGAATGTTACTGTAAACGATCAGAACCAGATAACGTGGACAAATACTACAGAGGCGAAGTCTGTAACGATGACAATCCCTGATGGTGCTGCAAATGAGAACTTCCACATTACTTATGTATATTACGAACTTGAGGAAATAGCCATCCCTTCTATTGACGTTAACGGCAAGAAGCGTGAGTATGCTACTTACGTTCCAGATGGAATCTCTGGTCAGGTCGGTGTAATCATCTCTCTCCATGGTGCAAGCAACGACTACTACAATGGTCGTGTGGACTTCAACGCTATTGCTGATGCGAAGAAGGACATTGACGACAAGAAGTTCATTGTGGTTTATCCTCGTGGTCTCCTGCGTCAGCTTCGTGGTCAGGAGCGCGGTTGGGAGTCTTACACCGAGAGCAACACTGAGGACGTAGAGTTCTTCAAGGCTATCGTTAAGGAACTTGACGGCAAGAATGGTCTGACAGTTGACTACAGCCGTATCTACCTCGCAGGTTTCTCTAACGGTGGTATGATGGCATACAAGGCAGCTCATCAGGCAGCAGACTTCTTCGCTGCATTCGCTTCTGTAGGTGGTTATCCTGTAAACGAGTCACACCTCTTCCATGCAGGTTCACAGCCAACACCATTCATCCATATCCAGGGTGCAGCAGATGGCGTGTTCCCAAGTACAACATACGACCTTTCTACGATTGCTCATAACATGACCTATCGTAACGGTGCTCACTTCAATCCTTACGATACAGGACATAACTCTGATGGCGGCGTAGTTCCTGCACATTCTAATGTAACAAGAGAAATCCACGTTGCTGATGAGGGCGGTGCTGCATACTTCCTTTATACTATTGCAGGTATGGGACATACTTGGTCTTATAACTGGGATGGAAATGCAGGTGACGATGTAGCTCAGTCCATCTGGAACTTCTTCGATTATAATGGTAAGATAAGCAGAGATAATAAAGGTAATTCTACTATCGACAAGACTCTGAAGTTCAGAATCAATGACCCAGATGAGCTTTGGACTATTGCTACAACAGGTAAGTCAAAGGCTGAGGTAGAAGTTGGTTATGTTGGTCTTGACGATGTAAATGCTTATAAAGATAATAAAAACTATGTTCTCTCTTACGGTGGCAGAACAAAGACAAGCACCAACAGCGATACATTCAACAAGGATTCTAACAACAAGAACCTCTGGCACTCACTCCAGTTCCAGGGTGGTATCAATGGTGCTGCACACTTCCTGAAGCTGAATGTTGAGACAGAAAAGAAGAATACAGAGGACCCAAATGAGTTCTTCCTCGTAAAACTTACCAAGACAGGTGAGTCAACACCTGTATTCGCTAAGCGCTATCAGGCAGGTCGTGGTCACAAGGACCTCTACATCAACTTTGTCGCTCTCCCTGGCTTCAATGAGTATAAGCTCGAAATAACAAAGAGTAGCTCTGACCTAGTTGTAATGATACATGGCATTGAGGCTTACAGCGGAAAATGTGAGGATAAGAGCACTAATGAGAAACAGATAGAAGAGAACCCAACAGCATTCTATGATGTTGCTACTGTTCTTACTGGTATGAACCCTATTTATCAGCCTATATTCGGCAAGTCATATAATGGTATCGCTAAGGAGTTCCTGCCTATTGCAGAGATTCCTGTAGGAATAATACCAGCAGGAGATATATATCGTCCAAGTGATATTCCTACAAAGGATGACAAGAATAATGACTATGTGTATAGGGTTATTAATGACACTCTCAAAACTGATCATGTCTTGACTTCTCTGCCTTCAACAGTAATAGCATCAACAGGTTGGACAGAGAATAAAGGAAGATATACTGCTACAATCACTGGTAATACGCTCTTCAGTCTTGCTCAAAGTGGTAAGACTGGCGAAGATACAGAAATTAAGTCTGACAATGCGTTTATCTTCGCTGGTGCTACAGAAAAATACACCATTGACAGGGTAAAGGGATTAAACATCAGTGAGCATGGTCGTGCTATGATGCCAGAATACCTCAATGGTACTCGTGGTGCATTCCCTGATCATGGAGTTATTGCCATTAAGCTTCAGGGTACTCTCGACTTCTATCTGCTTGCGCAGAATGAGGTGACCTATTCAGGTACAGATCCAAACCCAGCACGTCGTACACTTAAGGTTTACTACACCAACGACCAGTTGGACGGTGAGCTCAAGGAACTGGAGGAATGGTGGTTCTACGGTACACGAAGCGAGAATGGTTATAGCAACACAAATGGTAATAGCCTTGGTGCCCTCTCTGCTGGCGTCCGTCTGCCACAGCTTGGTAAGGATGGTACATGTACCGTATTCATTACATACGAGGGTAATGGTCAGCATCAGAGTTTCACTCATGCTGCTGAAGATGAAGATAAGATATGGATCAAGGGCTTCGTAATCAAGCGTCCTGACCTGAAGGTTACTATCGGTCGTACAGACTCTAAGTATAGCAGCCAGACGTACAAGGGTGAGAACAACACCACGTGTACTCGCTTCGGTGAGAATAAGCCATACATCTGGAGCTTTGAGAACATTGGTTTTAACAATACCCGAAACAAGGAAGGTCATCGTGACATAAACGACAAGAAGATAAACGAGAAGGATGGACGTACCTACGTTTGCGGTGGTACTGATGACTCTGTGGATCATCTGCTGCTGTACAGTAATGCAACAAGTAGTAATAATGATGACAAGGTTCAGTTCGATGGTCGTAAACTTGGTAATGAACACATTGAGTTCCTTAAGGAATCGGTATATGACATGAAGAACAAGCCTGTTACCGACAGAAAGCTCTACGACCCTATCAAGTCTAATGGTCTAAAGGTTAACGTAACAGGTTCCGGCTGGTTCAAGATTAAGTGTACTGCTCCTAACGGTCCAGTTAACATGAAGGTTTATACACAGCCGAACTATGGTTCTTCATACATCAGCCTCCTTCGTGAGTTCCGTGTGGAGAAGTCAACGAAAGAAACTGAAGAAGAAAGAGAAATCGACTGGAAGGAATACACCGTATATCTCAAGAGCCGTGGCATACATGATGGCTACAATGGCTTCTGGGATGGTGCTACAACGGATAACGGCAAAGAAGAAATCATGCGTCAGTCTCTCTTCGTGGTATTCGATAAGGTTGACGAAACGACTTATGACGAGTCACACCCACAGCTGAACATCCACGAGCTGTCATGGCTGAACGAGGAACCTGCTGACTATGTCTTCCAGCGTGAGGAGGATCCAAAGCTCCTTACTGAATGGCAGAAGGTAAAGCGCGACCTCAATGGTGACGGAAACGTTACAGAAGATGAGGTGGTTCTTTGGTGGAAGGCTGGCAACGACGATGATACAAAGTACACCATGCTTAAGGAGAATGGTAATGACACTTACGACCGCTTAGGTCAGTTCACTACGAACATTGCTGACGGTAAGGGTGTTAAGTCTCCTGGTGGTTATGCTTCTGCATCTGTTCCTTCTGATGCTGGTACATACGATGCTTACTGGGATATCGCTGCTCCTGCTTCAACTGGCTCGCACAAAGAGACTGCTTACGCTAAGGGCAACAAAGTAATAACCGCTGTAAGTCCTCAGTATGAAAAGAGTGGCAGCAATACTGAGTTCGACATCCCTGTGTCAGGTTCGTTCGTTCGCATCTGTGCAATGAAGAATACCTATGTTGTTGCTCACGTAATCCCAGGTGCTGCTAACGGTAAGGTATATGTCCTTGATGAGACTGGTTCTCCATTAGGATTCGATGGTTCATCAGATGACGGAAAGATTCGTGGCTACATTGCTACAATGTCTAATGTTACCGAAAACGCTGGTGAGAAACAGAGCACTGACGGTACGATACGTATTGACTTCACTGCAAATGCTGGCAAGGAATACTTCATCTGTGCAAAGGATGCTTCACTCTCTCTCGCACGTCTTGAGGTTCACGATTGGAGATACAACCCAGAGAAGGCTGCTAATAAGCTTGAGGTTGCTGACAATAAGAAGGAAGGTAAACTAAACAGCAAAATTATCTCTGAAGCATTTGATGCTGGTACCTACTACATGGATGCGAACCTGAGTCGTAAGTTAGCTAATAACAACTGGATTTCTCTTGTTCTTCCATTCTCTATGAACGAGAAGAAGTTTGAGGAGGTATTTGGTCAGGGTGCAAGGGGTATCCACTTCACTGACGTTGACATCCCTGGCAAGACAGTGAAGCTGACACACCACTACTACAACATGATTGTTGCTGGTCGTCCTGTATTCGTTAAGCCTAATAATCCTAATGTTGATGCATCAGATTATCTCAAGGATATTATGGACGTAACGCTTCAGACAAAGGATGTCAATACTTACAAGTCACCTAATGAAGACTTTGAGTTCTTTGCTTCGTATGACAATACGACAATGAAGCGTAATGACCTCTTCATGAACAACGCCAACACCATCAAATATCTGACAGATGAAAGTGCAACATACCCAGGCATGCGTTCATTCATAAAGAATATCAGTGGTCCTGACTTCTATAATATAATAGGTACGTCACCATCTACTCCAAGTCCTACCAAGGCTTCATTCCTTAACTTCTGTGACCTTGATGAAGACACGGCAACAGGTATAGAGGAACTGATAACAGCAGAATTCGGTGAGAACGTTGTCATCATCAATAAGTCAACAAAGGTTTATGACCTCAACGGTCGCATTGTTGCAGAAGGTGCTAACATAGAGAATCTGCCTACAGGTATCTATATTGTAAACGGAAAGAAGTATTTCGCAAAGTAATGTCCAAGAATTGAATATCAAAAGGTAAAGATTGTTATGAAAAAGATATATATACAACCTTCAATAGAGTTTGAAGCTATTGAAACATCGGACATACTTGAATCTTCTTGGAGAAGCGAAGGAGAGGGTTTCGATGGTGAAACAGAACCTGATTTCCCAGGAACAGAACTCGGTGGTGGTAGCTCCGAAGAGTTTGCCAAAGGTGGTTCATTCGATTTCGAAGAGGAATTCTAAACGCATACAATACCATTAAACACACTTTCGTTCCCACCTTACGTCCATATAGACGAGACGTAGGGTGGGAACATCTTTTTTTCTGGTGGAAACGGATTTATATGTAATTTAATGGTATTGACATACTTTTTTTTGTTTGTTTCAATAT
>JAGHTW010000106.1 GCA_018065145.1 Candidatus Prevotella equi | reverse complement strand
TTCTACGCGAGCTTCAAGTTTCCTGTCTTGACGGGTTGAGTCCTGAATGTCAAGATATAAGTTGCGGTTGTAGTCGCTCATTTGCTTATTGTCAAGGGCAGAGTATGCCATTGATAGCTTCTCGTAGATTGAAGCAAGGAGGTCGGGAGATTGCTTTACTATGGTGTCGGAAGTAGCATTCAAAAGACATGAGACGGCAGCTTCATAGTCACCAACCTGCTGGTAGCAATACGACAGGGTGCGCCATGAACCCGCAATCTGGTATAGGTCACCATATCTCACAAATGCCTGCAGTGCTCTTTCTGCCAGGTTTCCTGCCAGCAAAGTATCATTTACGCCATCTTCATTCAGATAACGCAAACTGGCAGCATCCGTATTTTTTATTGTGTATAAATCATAATCAGAGGCAATGTGCTCTGAAAGTCCTTGTAAAGAGTTTGCTTCCCAATATGTATATCCAGTTCGATGTGCGAGAATATAGCATTGCATGAGGTAGTCAAACTCCTTGCAAAGAAGTTTGTTGTTGTCTTTTTCGTTAAGAATACCGCCGGCACCTACGTTGTAAAGAAATGCCAGATACTGAGCGGTGTCATTTAGAAGAGTGATGTCACGATCATCGATTATGTCAAGAAGAGCTCTGGAAGACTCTTCTGTTTGGTTTACATAATATAAATATGTTGATAATACTATTCCGTATTCGCTTTTTGCAAATGTATATATTGCACGTTCGCGCTTAGATAAACTTGCTTTATTATATTTTTTTATTATATTGTCAGCCTGATATTTATAGGTGTAGAAATCTTTGTTTAGAGAGCGACGTTGGCAATACTTCATCCTTTGTATGGCAATCATGAGACGAATATTCTCTTCAATGTCAAGCGAGTCGGCTTTCGAAAGCAGCGAATCAACTGCATGATAGTTCATTCGTGCCATGTCAAAAAAAGCTTCGTTGAGCAAAGCCTCTGCCATACCATTGGCGTAATCGCATGCTTCTGCCTGGTGAAATGCCTTAAGTGCATAGATTCTGGTAGAGTCAACATTCTTATAGCGTGAGGCATAAGCAAGGTCGTTCAACCTGTCACATTCTTCAATCTGCTTGTTGCTTGAAGTGCAGGCTGAACAAAAAAAAAGGCTCCATGCCACTATTATTGAAAATAGTAGCATGGACCCTTTTTTATAATGTCTGTATTTACTTACGAGCTTCAGCACAATAGCCAAGAGCCTCCTTACATTTGTCTGTAACATACTGCCAGTCACCAGCAGCAACCTTATCCTTAGGGAAGAGCTTAGAGCCCATACCTACGCAGAACACACCTGCCTTGAACCATGACTTGAGGTTCTCTGCCTCTGGAGCCACGCCACCAGTGACCATGATTTTCGACCATGGCATTGGAGCCATGAGACCCTTCACGAGGTTTGGACCTACAACGTCGCCAGGGAATACCTTTGTGAAGTCGCAACCTACCTCCTGAGCCTTGCCAATCTCTGATGGAGTGAGGCAGCCTGGGCAGTAAGTCACACAACGGCGGTTGCAGACAACAGCTACGTCTGGGTTGAAGAGTGGACCAACCACGAAGTTAGCGCCGAGCTGGAGGTAGAGTGCTGCAGTAGGAGCATCAACAACGGAACCGATGCCGAGAGCGAGCTCAGGGCACTCTGTTGCAGCCCACTTTGAGAGTTCACCGAACACCTCGTGAGCAAAGTCGCCACGGTTAGTGAATTCGAAAGCACGAACACCACCTGCATAGCATGCCTTGATGACGTTCTTGCATACTTCTACATCCCTATTGTAAAATACAGGTACCATAGGTGCGGCAGCAATCTTTGCCATCACCTGAAATTTATCGAATTGTGCCATTTTTTTAATTAACAATTAATAATTAACAATTAACATGCCTGCCGGATGAGCTTATTTGGCACGAGACTGAAATTTATCTATTGTTATTTGTTTTGTTTATAATCGCAATTAGTAGTTTTATGAGTTCTTTACAATCAATAACCATACTTTCATACTGCTCGGATGTTATATAGTCACCTTCAAGGAGAATGTCAAGCCAGAAATCTGTTTCGTTTGCTTCTTTTAGAGCTATCTTGAGTTTATGAACAAAGTCATCGGTGCTTTCTGCATATTGCGATTCACGAATATTTGCACCAACACTGGTCCCTGACTTTAATATCTGCTGAAAAATTGGATATGCGATATAATTACTATGTTTCTGCAAATAGGCTACCATTTTGACAATCCTTATTGCAAAATCCTTGCTCTTAGTGTGTATAGCATTATCCTTGCCTATCATCCGGAGGCATGTTAATTGTTAATTATTAATTGTTAATTGAATATTAACGCTGTACACGTCCGTTGGCAGCACCGCCTGCGAGAGCCTCGACCTCTTCTACTGAAACTAAATTGAAATCGCCGTTGATTGTGTGCTTGAGAGCCGATGCTGCTACTGCAAACTCGAGTGCCTCGCCCTGTGTAGGCTTAGTGAGCAGACCATGGATGAGACCGCCAGAGAATGAGTCACCACCACCGATGCGGTCGATGATTGGGTCGATGTCGTAGCGCTTTGACTGGTAGAACTCCTTACCGTCGTAGATGAGAGCCTTCCAGCCGTTATGAGTTGCAGAGAACGACTCACGGAGAGTAGAGACAACATACTTGAAGCCGAACTCTTCCTTCATCTGCTTGAAGATGCCTTCGTAACCAGCAGCGTTTGTCTCACCACCTTCTACGTCAGCGTCTGGCTTGAAGCCGAGACAAAGCTCTGCATCTTCCTCGTTGCCGATACAAACGTCAACATACTGCATGAGAGGGCGCATAATAGAGATAGCCTTCTCTGAAGTCCACAGCTTCTTACGGAAGTTGAGGTCAACAGATACAGTTACACCGTGACGCTTTGCAGCCTCACAAGCAAGCTTTGTTAGTTCTGCAGCCTTGTCTGAGATAGCAGGAGTAATACCAGACCAGTGGAACCAGTCAGCACCTTCCATGATAGCATCGAAATCGAAGTCTGATGGATCAGCCTCAGCAATAGCTGAGTTTGCACGGTCATAAATAACCTTTGATGGACGCATTGAAGCACCTGTCTCACAGTAGTAGAGACCTACGCGCTCACCGCCACGAGCGATATAGTTTGTATTTACACCATAACGACGGAGTGAGTTTACTGCAATCTGACCGATTTCATGTGCTGGGAGCTTTGTTACGAGATAAGCATCGTGACCATAGTTAGCACAGCTGATTGCTACGTTAGCCTCACCGCCACCAGGGATGATACGGAAGATGTCAGTCTGGATAAAACGGTCCTGGCCGTTTGGAGAAAGGCGAAGCATGATTTCGCCGAGTGTTACGACTTTTGCCATAGTTGTGTTAGAATTTAATATAAATTAGTTAAAGTTAATGTTAACAAACATTTTGAAAATTCACCACAAATTTATACATATTTTTTTTATTGGCAAAGGAAAATAAGGAAAAATTATATTTTTAGTGTATTTTTTGCATAAAAATAGCATTGTGTGTTCGCACAATTGAATATTTTTTATTAATTTTGTGCACTAAACATAATATTACGCAATACAGAAAATGCTTAACGAACGCATTACGATTAAAGACATAGCCGAGAAAGCGGGAGTGTCAGTAGGCACAGTTGACAGAGTGTTACACAAGAGACCTAATGTTTCAAAGAAGGCATTGGCGAAAGTGAATATGGCACTTCAGGAAATGAACTATGAGCCAAACATGTATGCCAGCGCTCTAGCAAATAGTCGTCGCCATGACTTCTATTGCCTCATGCCGAAACATGAAAGCGAGGCTTATTGGGAGGAAGTGGAACAAGGACAAAAAAAATGTTGCGATACGCGAAGGGATTTCCATGTACACATTAATATAAAATACTATAAGCGTAACGATGTCGAGTCGTTTACAGAACAGTCACAGTCAATCCTCGAAGCCAATCCCGATGGTGTAATCATCGTTCCTGCTAAGCTTGACGTGACAAGACCCTTTACCGATGAGCTACATGAACGTCAGATTCCCTTCATTATGCTTGACTCCTATCTTCCAGATTTGCGTCCGCTGGCGTTTTTCGGTCAGGACTCCTTTGCTAGCGGATTTTTTGCTGCGAAGATGCTCATGCTAATTGCACGTGATGAGACCGAGATAATGTTGATGAAACAGACTCTTGACGGTGTTAATGTGGCGAGTAAACAACAAGATAACCGAGAGGTAGGATTCCGTCATTATATGCGCGACCATTTCCCTAACGTTTCTATAAACGTTCTTGATCTGCCTTATCAAAGTACACGCAAACATCACGAGCAGTTGATGGAGCAGTATTTTGCTGCACATCCACACACGCATCATTGCATCACGCTTAATTCCAAAGCGCATATCGTTGGTGAATTCCTCCTTAAGACCAATCGACGTAACATACAGATAATGGGTTACGATATGGTTGAGAAGAATGCGCGTTGCGTACGCGAGGGAAGCATTTCTTTCCTTATAGCACAGCACGGTTATCAGCAAGGTTTCTACAGTGTTGACACCCTTGTACGTGCAATCATATTGAAGAAACACGTGACTCCCGTCAACTACATGCCTATAGAGATTCTCTCAAAGGAAAACGTGGACTTTTATCGTAGAACGCAGATTTAGATTTGTAACAACAGAAAGTTAAATTATCATAATAAATAAAATCAAAAAAACTAACACTATGGAACAGAAATTCTTAAAGATTAATCCTGTGGACAGCGTTGTCGTATGTCTGCAACCAATGAAAAAGGGTGAGGTAATTGCAGTTGATGGCAAGGAAATTACTCTCCTTCAGGATACTCCTGCCGGTCACAAGGTGCTCCTTGAGGATAAGGCAGAGGGTGAGGACATTATTAAATATGGTTACCCAATAGGTCATGCTCGTGAGGCTTTGAAAGTAGGTACATGGGTGAACGAAAACAATCTCAAGACTAATCTCGCTGGTACTCTTGAATATACATATAACCCTGTAAACGAAAAACTTACTATACCTGTTGAGAACAAGACCTTTAAGGGTTATGTTCGTAAGAATGGTGATGTAGGTGTACGTAACGAGATATGGGTTGTACCAACTGTTGGATGTGTGAACGGTATCGCTGAGAAAGTGGCTGAGACATTGAAAGCAGAGACGAAGCTTGAAGGTATAGATGGCGTTCATTGCTGGAAACATAACTTTGGTTGTTCACAACTTTCAGAAGACCACGAGGCAACTAGAAAGATTCTTCGTGACATTGTGCTCCATCCAAATGCTGGCGGTGTGCTCGTAGTTTCCCTCGGTTGCGAGAACAATCAGCCTGATGAATTTATGGCAATGTTGGGCGACTACGATAAAGACAGGGTAAAACTTGTTGTTACTCAGCAGGTTCAAGGCGATGAAACGGAGGTTTGCATGGAAGCTCTGCGTGCAATGTATGAACTTGCAAAGCAAGATAAGCGCGTTGACGTGCCTGTGAGTAAGCTTCGCGTAGGTCTTAAGTGCGGTGGTTCTGATGGCCTTTCCGGTATTACAGCAAACCCTCTTGTAGGTGAATTCTCCGATTGGCTCGTAGCGCAGGGCGGAACATCGATCCTTACTGAGGTACCAGAGATGTTCGGTGCAGAGACCATCCTCATGAACCGTTGTGAGAATACACAACTCTTTGAGCAGACAGTAAAGCTTATCAACGACTTCAAGGAATATTTCCTCTCACATGGAGAGCCTGTAGGTGAGAACCCTTCACCAGGCAACAAGGCTGGTGGTATTTCTACACTTGAAGATAAAGCTCTCGGTTGTACGCAGAAATCTGGACGTGCACCTGTCAGTGGAGTTCTTGGCTATGGTGACCGACTTGAAGTAAATGGTCTTAACCTTCTTTCTGCTCCAGGCAACGACCTCGTTGCTGCTACAGCGCTTGCATCAGCAGGTTGTCACCTTGTACTCTTCACAACAGGTCGTGGTACACCATTTGGCACATTCGTTCCAACAATGAAGATTTCCACTAACAGCACCCTCTTCAACAAGAAGGGCAACTGGATAGACTTCAATGCCGGACAACTCGTTGAGGGCGTAGATATGCTCACGCTTCGCAATCAGTTCATAGATAAAATCATTGCAGTGGCAAGTGGAGAATCTGCACAGAACGAAATCAACGGATATCAAGAGATTTCTATCTTCAAGAACGGCGTAACGCTTTAATGATATAGAATCTTTAAATAGACAGAATATTTTTTATAACGTGAATTACCGCGAATTAACAGTGAATTAACGTAAATACTTTTTTATTTTCGAAAATTCACAGTTCATATGCGGTAATTTGCGTATTTTTTTGTAATTTTGCACTCGCGAAATTAAAACAGGTGCGTAAAAGTCTTATCATAACACTGCTTGTTGCTGCTGTGATGTTTGTCATGGCAAGTAATGTCATGCTCTCATCCTTTTCGCAAAAGAATGAGAAAGAAGGTGTTGAAGACAGTGTTAATCACAATATTATTTCGCATATAGACTCACTTGATTTTCCGTTTGATTCAGTAGCAGACAGTATCATAGCAGACTCTGTTATGAAGGATTCTACCAGGACTGATTCAATTGCTTCTGATATAATTGTCAATGTGGATGAGTTTGAAAATATGGACTCGTTGCATAAGGCTATCTTCTTAAGAAATCAGGCTATTGATGATTCTATAAGGGCTGATCAGGAGAACCGCCAGAAGAAAAACGGACTTGAAGCACCAGTAAACTATACTTCCAAGGATTCGCTCGTTTATTTCACGGACATAAAGAAAGCATTTCTTTTTGGTAATTCAAATGTGAAATACCAAGATATGGATCTTACTGCCGAAAAGATTGATGTGCAGTTGGACAGCAGTCTTGTTCATGCTACTGGTGCTTTGGATACTGCGAAAAAATCACGCTATGGACTTCCCGTGTTCATTATGGGACTAGATAAATACGAAACGGACACAATGCGCTTTAACTTCAAGAGCAAGCGTGGACTGATACAAAATGCTTATACAGAACAGGAAGACGGATTTCTCGTGTCCGAAAAGTCAAAGCGTGATAAAGATGGCAATCTTAACTTATTGCATGGTAGATACACTACCTGTGATGATCCAGAACCAGACTTTTACTTAGCATTGACAAGGGCAAGGGTGCGTCCTGGCAAAGAAGTTGTCTTTGGACCTGCATACCTCGTGGTGCAGGATGTACCACTGCCATTTGCCATTCCTTATGGATTCTTTCCGTTCTCCAAGACATATTCAAGTGGATTTATTATGCCTACATACGGAGATGAATTCACAAGGGGATTTTATCTGCGAGATGGCGGTTATTATTTCGCAATCAGCGATAATCTTGACTTGAAACTCTTGGGTGAGATTTATACCAAGGGTTCTTGGGCTATATCTGCTGCTACGACTTATAATTTTAGATATAAGTTCTCAGGACAGTTATATTTGTCATATCAGGACACACGTACGGGTGACCCAGGATTCCCGGACTTCAATAAGACGACAAGTTTTAAGATTCAGTGGTCGCATCGTCAGGACAGCAAAGCTAATCCCTACAGTACGTTCTCTGCTAGTGTAAACTATGCAAGTACGAGCTATGAGCGAAGCAACCTGTCGTCTATGTACAATCCTACAACGATGACTCAATCTACTAGAACATCGTCAATATCATGGAGTACCAATTTCTCAAGCATAGGTATGTCATTGAGTGCTACGACAAACATCTCGCAGAATATGCGTGACTCAACCGTAGCGCTGACACTGCCCGACCTCAATGTAAGCATTTCACGTTTCTACCCTTTTAAGAGAAAGCACATGGTGGGTAAGGAGCGATGGTATGAGAAGATAGCAATGAGTTATTCTGGTCATATAAGTAACTCCATAAATACTAAGGAGTCTAAACTTTTTAAGTCAAATATCATAAAGGATTGGCGCAACGGTATTCAGCACAATATTCCAGTTTCTGCTTCTTTCTCCGTTTTGAAATATATCAACGTGACGCCCTCTGTGAACTTTACTGATCGCATGTATTTCAACAAGGTAAAGCGTTCATGGAATGAGGATACACAGCGTGAGGTTTGTGATACGACATTTGGCTTTTATAATGTATATAACTGGAATGCTTCGGTTCAGGCAAATACTAAGTTGTATGGTATGTTCGTTCCGAATAGAAAGATATTCGGTGATAAGATACAGGCTATCCGACATACAATTTCTCCTTCGGTGTCATTCTCCTATGCACCTGATTTTGGTGGAAGAACATATGGATATTATGACTCTTACGTAAAGACGGATGCTAACGGAAATGTTTCTACCGTGGAATATTCTCCTTACAGCAATGGTATGTTTGGTGTGCCAGGAAAAGGAAAGACAGGAAGCGTGAGTTTCTCTATTGATAATAACATAGAGATGAAGATACGCTCAGACAAGGATAGCACTGGTGTCAAGAAGATAAGTATCATAGATCAGTTTGGACTGTCCATGTCGTATAACCTAGCCGCTAAGGTAAGGCCATGGAGTGATCTTACTACAAACTTAAGACTGAAATGGTGGAAGAACTATACGTTCTCGTTGAATGCGGTGTTTGCCACCTATGCATACGAGCTTGACAAGAATGGAAGACCTTATATTGGTAATCGTACGGAGTATAGTTATGGACGTTTCGGACGTTTTCAGGGTATGTCGCAGAATATCTCATATACTCTGAACCCTGAGAAGATACGTAAACTGTTCAGCAAGGATAGATGGAAGAAGAAGGAGGACAAGGAGGATGAAAATGACGATGATACTGGCGTGGAGAGTAATGTCGATCCTGTAATGGAAAAAGCTAAGAATAGTGCAAGAGATAATTCATCTATAGGAGATACTGATGAGGATGGTTATCTGAAATTTTCCATGCCATGGAGCTTTACTGTCAGTTATGGTGTAACAATGCGTGAAGATACTGGTGGCAAGTTTAATACGAAGACCATGCGCTATCCTTACAAGTTTACACAGAATCTGAATTTTTCTGGTAATGTTAGAATAGCTGACGGATGGAATATCTCATTCTCTTCGGGCTATGACTTTAACTACAAGAGATTGTCCATGACAACGGCTTCGTTGGCGCGTGACCTTCATTGTTTCAGCATGTCGTGCTCTGTCGTTATTGCTCCTTATACATCATATAACTTTATGTTCCGTTGTAATGCTGCTACACTTGCTGATGCTCTCAAATATGAAAAGAAGTCCAGTGCCAGCAGTAACATAAAGTGGTATTAAGGTAAGTCCTTTTGACACTTTATAAGTGCATGGGAACCGTCGTACAAGGTGGTAGCAAAGAGATAAATGCTACCGCCTTCTTTTATCTTCAGACGTTTGCGTAATTCTGCCACTGTGGATGGGAAATTGCGTATGGTCAGATTGGCTTGTTTTGTATCCTTATGCAATTGTCTGAGTGATGTCTTTGAGAAATCGCATACGTCGGTAATGACAAACTGACGAGCAGGTATTTTCGTTATTTGCTCTTTGCCAATATAAAGGTTGCTCATAGGGTGAAGCTTTTGTAGGTTATACCGTGTTGCAAAGGCTTCTTGCACTCCCGTCTTTAGAATACTTGCGTTAGGTTCAAACAATATCATGCCTTTGTGAGGATTAGCAAACAAAATACTATCCTTAGCTTTATCGTTGTATGATAAAGTACAAGAAAAAGACTCTTCAGAAGTTTGAAGGTTGGCGCAATGGTATGTTATTTCTTCCACCTTATTATATATATAAGGTGCAGCAAGAACGAATAATAATTCCTTGCATTCTCCTTTTACGCTGATGACATGTACTTCTATGACATTTTTAAGAGATCGAAGCGCTTGCGTGATGTCAAGCATAGGAGAAAGTTTTACTATAAGAAGGTCTGCGTGTTGTAGTATTGATTCTTGCAGTTGTGCAATATTTGGCGTACAGTCTTCTATTGCAACAATCTTATTTCCTTTATCATCACGTCTAGCAGGGTCTGCGAAGACAAAGTGTGCTTTTCCGCTATGTCTTATCGCATTGGACTGAAAGTAAGACAAGGAAGAATTGCTAGAAAATTCTTCCTTGATGATTGTAGCGTGTGGAATTCCGAGCAATGGCATGTTGTGCCTGGCAGCCTCGCACAAAACTTCTTGTCGTTCTATGTAAGTTGCAATGTCTGCACCCTGTGCCATGTAGCTGAAGTCAACACCAAAGCCTCCTGTGATATCCGTTATGTCATATCTCTCAAATGGTGCTATGAAAGTGTCTTTGTACAATCGTTGTATAAGGTCACGTTTGTATTGGGCAGTCGATTCACTGGAGCATTGTTCCATGGATAAACGAGGAGGATACCATAGACCTTCTGTTAATGCCCATCGTGGAAGTTTCTTTTTGGCTAACTGATAACCCTCAATCTGACGTAGGCACCATAAAATATCCACGTTCTCCGGCGCCTTCTTTAGCGCCAGTGAACGTGGATCTTTATCTTTGTTAAGCGTTATGTATTCTTCGTTAGTCATGCTGTAACGCTTATAATGTGTGATTGACTGTGAGTATTCATTACTTTTATTGATAAAAAGTTATGTTCTCATTGAGTAATATTTGTGTGTATTGCGATTAAAATCTATATGATTAGCGTTGTTTGATTGCTAACAAATGTTTGTTTGAGTGCAAGCAAACGAATATGTGAGTGCTGCCGAACAATCGTGTGAGTGCTATCATACGAAAAAAATACTTAAAGAGCTTCGCCTTCAGGAGTTACCGAAATTAGGCACAGGTCAAGTTCTTCTGTTATTGCTTTCTTATCCAGATGCTGGCCGATGAAAACAATCTTCTGCATACGGTCACCGTAAATATCGTCCCAGTCACGATTTACGCCTGGATTCTCTTCACGGAACTGTTCCAGCTCATTTGCTGGCATGGTGGCATACCACTGTCCCGCATTCTGTAACTGTACTTGACTGCCTGCTTGTTCAAAAATGTAGCACAGGTGTGGCTGATCTTCAAACCAACATATTCCTTTTGCACGAATAATGCTCTTAGGCCATTTGCGCGCAACGAAGTCATCGAAGAGTTTTATATCGAAAGGTTTGCGGGCGTAGTAAACAAATGAGCCGATACCATATTCCTCTGCTTCGCCTTCTCCATCGTGATGATGGTGGTGATGATGACATCCACAGGTGCATTCACCTCCATGATGACTGTCACAATCATCTTCATGATGATTATGCTCATGGTCATGTTCATGCTCATGGTCGTGCTCATGGTCGTGGTGATGATGTTCATGGTCGTGGTGATGATGTTCATGCTCATCTTCCTTTTGTTCATCCTCTCCTTGGTGATTCTCTATTTCACTTATCCAGCGAGCTGATGTTGCAACATCATCAAAGTCGAACATACCTGTACCGAGTATCTTGTCGAAATCCACGTTGCCATAATCGCATTCTATAATCTGAGCCTTTGGTTGTAATGCACGGACAATCTCCTTAACTCGTGCTAACTCATTAGGTGTAACCTCTGAAGCCTTATTGAGAAGTATGATGTTACAGAATTCAATCTGCTGTATCACAAGGTTCTCAATATCCTCTTCGCCGAGTTTCTTTCCAATCAACTGTTTGCCACATGCAAATTCATCCTTCATGCGTAGTGCATCAACAACGGTTACGATACAATCAAGTTTAGGTGTGCCACCTTCATTGTACTGTGGTCCCATTGATGGTATAGAACAGATGGTTTGTGCTATAGGACCTGGTTCGCAAATACCGCTTGCCTCAATAACAATATAATCAAACTTCTGCATCTTGGTTATATCATTTAGTTGCTGCACAAGATCCATCTTCAAAGTACAGCAGATACAGCCATTCTGTAATGCAACGAGTGAGTCATCGCTTTGTCCTACAATTCCGCCTTTTTGTATTAATTCTGCATCAATGTTTACCTCGCCAATATCGTTGACGATAACTGCAAACTTTATTCCCTTTTCGTTGGAAAGAATACGATTTAGGAGTGTTGTTTTACCGCTGCCTAAATAACCTGTAAGCAGCAGGACAGGAATTTCTGGAGTATTCATTATCATTATTTTGTCTGGATTATTCTTTTATTGTTGTTTCATTGCTAAATAGCTCTGCTATCGTTTCATCGCTAGCAGCCTCTCGGGGTTTTATCATTCCTTTCAGCATGATTTCTGTCTGTCTTTGACGTGCGGTGTGTAGATTGTCATTGGGATCGTAGTTCTGTCGGTAAATCTCCAATGCTTGCTGAAAAAGTGGAATAGCCGTACTGTCATTATTCATGAAATGATGAGCAAAAGCTGTATGGAACAGTACGTCGCCCTTGTTGTTGTATTCTGTCAGTGGCAATGCCATTGCGTAATATTTTATCGCATCTTGATAATTCTCTAGTCGGAATAGACTTTCCGCACAAGAGTAAATATATACAGCTTGTTCCTTTGGTGAATACACTGTCAACTCCGGTATTCCCTCTTTTAGGCATTGTGCAGCTTCTTCATATTTTGATTCTTTGAAATAACTCATGCCCAGATAAGCCTTAAAGCGAGGGTTTAGCTTGTATCGTTTTTCTAACCTCTCAAATGTTAGGATGCATTCGTGATATTTCTCACTTTGATAATATTCCACCGCTTTGCCAAGAAGTTCTGCGTCATATTGTTTAGTATCGTTCTGTGCAGGTGCATGGTTTGGGATAAGACTCATCAGCGCGCAGATTACTACAACAAGCAATGATGGCAGAAGTTTCATTAGGTCTTTTACATAAGTTCGTTGCCAGTCGTTGTGATGGTGTAAATCATTGTTATACTGTAGCAAGTCTATGTCCATCATAACGATATTGTTATGTCGTAATTGTTGAGTGTCTCCAAGTTGCTGTTCAATCTTTTTGAATGTTGACTTTAATTCTTCTTCTGACAATGATGTTGTTGCCTTAGCAAGGAGATTAGAGTAGGGAGGGACTCCTTCAGGCATATCGTATGCAGGTGTTGTGATAGCAACGGTAAAGATAATGTCAGGGAAAATCTTTGAAAGACTTTCTCTGACACGCTTCATCTGGTGTTTGCAATCTGTGTTGCATCCAACAGACAATATTATATTGTTACCGTTAGTCATTAATAAATATTCACTAAACAGCTTTCCTTGTTTAGAATTCGCTTGTGAAATGGAATTTGATATTTTCGAAGTCTTGCTGCGCCATAGAGAGAACGTAACCTGAATCTGCAAGGAAAACATCACGGCCGTCTTTGTCTTTCGCCATATATTGATATTTACGTTTCTTGAAGTTATCCAGTTCTGCAGCATCATCGCTTTCTATCCAGCAAGCCTTATGTAGATGAACTGGTTCCCAACGACATTTTGCATTATATTCGTTCTCCAATCGATATTGTATGACCTCAAACTGAAGTTGACCTACAGTTCCTACAATTCTTCTTCCATTGAACTGATTTACGAAAAGCTGTGCTACACCTTCGTTCATCAACTGTTCCAGACCTTTCTGGAACTGCTTCGCTTTCATTGGATCATCATTCTCTATGTACTTGAAAAGCTCTGGTGAGAATGAAGGCAAACCACGAAAATGCAGCTGTTCACCTTCTGTCAGTGTATCTCCAATCTTGAATATTCCATTATCAGGAAGTCCTACGATGTCACCGGCCCAAGCTTCATCGATGGTGCTCTTACGCTGTGCCATAAACTGTGTAGGCGAAGAGAAACGAAGTGTTTTGTTCATACCTACATGAAGATATGGCTGATTGCGCTGAAACTTACCAGAGCAGACCTTACAGAATGCAATACAAGAACGGTGATTTGGATCAATATTTGCAGTAATTTTGAAAATGAATCCAGTAAACTTTTGTTCGTCAGGATTTACCATACGTTCCTCTGCCTTTGTTGCACGTGGAGATGGCGCTATCTCAACAAAGCAGTCGAGTAGTTCCTGTACTCCAAAATTATTGAGGGCAGAGCCGAAGAATACTGGTGCTACCTCAGCTGTACGATATGTCTCTACATCAAATTCAGGATAAACACCATCAATGAGTTCCAGATCGTCACGTAACTGTTGAGCATCATCTTCACCTACCTGTGCATCTAGTTCTGCTGATGCAATATCAACACTTATCTTTTCTGTTACACGCTGTTTGTCTGGAGTAAAGAGATTAAGCTGATTTTCGTAAATGTTATACACACCTTTGAACTTTACTCCCTGATTAATAGGCCATGAGAGTGGGCGTACTTTTATCTGAAGCTCTTCCTCAAGTTCATCAAGAAGTTCAAACGGATCACGTCCCTCACGGTCCATCTTATTGATGAAGATTATAACTGGAGTGTTCCTCATACGACAGACCTCCATGAGTTTTCGTGTTTGAGCCTCTACACCTTTCGCTCCATCCACAACAATGATAGCTGAATCAACGGCTGTGAGTGTGCGATAGGTATCCTCGCAGAAATCTTGGTGACCAGGAGTGTCGAGAATGTTGACCTTATATGCAGGTGTTGAGGGATCCATTGCAGGTGGCAAGTAATCAAACTCCATGACAGAAGTGCTTACAGAGATACCGCGCTGTTTCTCTATGTCCATCCAGTCAGATGTGGCTGTCTTCCGAATTTTATTACTTTTTACTGCACCTGCTACTTGTATCTGACCACCAAAGAGAAGGAATTTCTCCGTCAGTGTTGTCTTACCAGCATCAGGGTGTGATATGATGGCGAATGTACGCCTGCGTTCTATTTCTGGATTCATATTGTGAGTGTTCCTATTTACTTCCTATAAATGAACATATTTACTTGATTAATCATCCTCAAACTTGAGGCCTTCTTCTTTATCTTTTTTGTAATAGTCTGATAGCATGCCAAGAAATGTTGTAATCTCCTTGACAGCATTCTCTGTACTTGTGCTTATCTCCTTTTGTTGTAAGCGTAACAACATTACTCCGTAGAGAGCGTTAAGACATGTTTCTATCTCGCTAACATCTTTTTCTCCCTTTCCTCGCAATTCTACAATGAATGGTAATACCTTATAGTATTCAGCATTGTAGAAAGGAAATTTTGGTGACTGCATAAGCATGTTGTGAAGTTCTGTCATCTGTTGGACAACAAGCTTGTTTATCTGTATGTGTCCACCTGATGTTAATCCTTCCTCACGAATCATACGTATTAGGTTACCATACCAATCAACCATTTCATCGCGTTGCTCTTCATTAATATCAAATCGTGATATATATTCACGTCGAATTACTGACAAATCACACTGAAAAGCGCGTATGATATCTTCTACCTGCCACATATAAAGCAAGTACTCTGCAATATTTTCTTTACGTAGTTTTTGGGCTATTAACATTGTATTTTAATATATTGAGAACAGATTGAATGCCGTACCAATGAGTATTGCAAATGAGAAAACCATCACGATAGTTCCTATGATGCGGTTTATTATTACTATGCCGTCAATAGAAGCAATGGCGCGAAGCTTATCTATAAGCCATGTCAAGCCATACCACCATAACAATGCACCTGCTATTATACTTATGTATCCTAATGACATCTCCCAGGGATGGTCTGGTATGATAAATGCAAACTGTGCAAAGGTGGCTAATAATAATAATATGATAAGAGGATTTGAGAATGTTACAAGAAATGCAGTAAAGAAATTATGAACTAATGTTCCTTTTTGATTTTTGCTTGCATGAACTTTATTGCGTGGATCACTTTTAAAACAGTATATACCAAAACAAAAGAGTAGGATAGAGCCTGAAATCTGCAAAAGAAATTTGTATTGCGGGTTATCAATAAACTCCATGACAAAGGTCATACCAAAGCCTGCAATAAGAGCATATATAAAATCGCTTAATGTCGCACCTATCCCTGTCATGAATCCGTACCAACGACCTTTGTTGAGAGTTCTTTGTACGCAAAGTACTCCTACAGGCCCCATAGGTGCAGAACATATAATGCCTATCATCATTCCCTTGACTATGATGTCAAGGAAGTTGAATGTCAGGTCAAAAGGCATATATGGTATATTATTCATAAGTCATTTGTAAATGTTTACGAGTGCAAAGGTAAGAATTTTTCTTGAGATTACAAAACTTTTACTTGGAAATGTACCTTAAGCTTATAAACGTGCCGTCAAGTAGGAATTCATCATTATTACGCAAAGACTCTATAAATTCAGTCATATGTTGTCGTGGAATTCCTAATTTGGCAAGTTCTCCAACTGAATGTCGTTGTTTGTCGGATAGAAGTGAACGAAGCATGTCCGTATAGTCTGCGCTTATATGTTGTTCTTTGTTTGTTAAACAATTATCACAGTGCCCACAGTCATTCAAAGACTTCTCTCCAAAATACGACATAAGCATTGTTTCTCGACATTTGTTGCATGCTTCTGCGTAGTTAAGTACAGCATTTATTCGTTCTTGTTGACGTTCTTGTAATGTTTCATAGATGTCTTTACTTATGCGTATTCTGCTGGATTCAATACGTTGCTGAAGGTATGTGATGATTGGTATTTTACGTCTTGGAACATAACGAATTATACGCTTTTGTGCTAGTTCTACAAGAATAGTATGCAATAAATCTTCATCAATGCCACATTTTCGTGCAATGTACATATCATCAAAGTATGTAAAGTCTGTAAACAGAGTTCCATAATATCTTAACAGTGTTGTTAAAACCTTTTCCTCAGTGGGAGATATATTGTTGACATGATACAGTTCTTCTCTCATAACGTTCATGATGATACGTGGTTTTGAATCTGGATCACTGTCATAGTGTATATATCCTCCATTTTGGAGAATTGATAATGCGCTTTCTAATTTGGTTTCATTATGTTTGAATCGTGCACAGAACAAAGACTTGTTGAATTCATATCGTGCACCTTCGCCAGTATCTACCGCCAATTCAAAAAAATATGCGAGATGATCGTAAACCCTCTTTATGTATTCTTTTTCAGGAAAACTAAGGGTGCAGTGCCTAAGTAGATTACTTCTGTCAAGGTTGTTGTACAGGAGAACAGAGAAAGAACGCTTTCCGTCACGTCCGGCACGGCCTGCTTCCTGAAAATAGGCTTCAAGAGAGTCTGGACAATCAATATGTATCACAACTCTCACGTCAGGTTTGTCTATGCCCATACCGAAAGCATTTGTGGCAACCATAACTCTTATTTCATTGTTCTGCCAACGTTGTTGACGTTTATCCTTTATTGCGAAATCAAGACCAGCATGATAGAAATCAGCGGATATACCTGTTTCGTTTAATAATCTTGATACTTCTTTTGTCTTCTCTCTGTTTCTTGTATATATGATGGCACTACCATTTACGGATGTTAGGATATGTATCATCTCAGCAAACTTGTCTTCCGTTCGACGAACGACATAAGAGATGTTTTCTCGTTTGAAACTCATCTGGAAGACGTTCGTTTCTGTTTTAGAGAATTTTCCGAATTGTAGTTTTTCTTGTATATCATGTACGACCAGAGGCGTAGCTGTTGCTGTCAGTGCAAGTACAGGAACATCTGGAATTTCTTCGCGTATTTTGCTTATGGTGAGATACGAAGGTCGGAAATCATAACCCCATTGTGATATACAGTGTGCTTCGTCAACAGTGATAAAGCATACTTTCATGTAATAAAGTTTTGCCAGGAATAATTTCTGAGAAAGTCGTTCTGGTGATACGTATAAAAACTTTATGGCTCCATAGATAGTATTGTCAAGAACCTTTTGTATCTCCATTCTTGAAAGTCCAGAGTGTATGTAGTCAGCTTTGATGCCTTTATCTTTTAAATGCTGCACCTGATCTTTCATTAGTGATATAAGCGGTGTAACGACAATACATACACCTTCCATTGTCAGTGCAGGAACTTGAAAAGTAATGCTTTTACCACCTCCTGTAGGCATTAATCCAAGGGTATCGTAACCAGAGGAAATACTTCTAACTATGTCAAGCTGTATGCTACGAAAACTATCGTAGCCAAAATATTTTTTCAGTGTCTGTAGAAAAAGCTCATCGCTCATAGTGAATGTCTTCTATCTGTAACTGTATGTTGCCACGCTTGTATATATTCTCTTCTATGGTATATGCTATATCAAAAGACCTTCTTGACTTGATGTATCGTGCCGCAGCAGACTGTCCGAAAGCTATACCATTCATTACTGTTGCAGACTTTGAATCAACAAGCTCAAGTTTTATGTGTTCCTGATCTCTTCCTACTACCTTGGATGTTCCGAAATCATATACATTTTTTGTACAGAAGACAGGTTTCTGATTACCAGGTCCAAAAGGTGAGAAACGTTTCAGATCATGGAAAAGTCTATTGTTGATATTGCTAAAGTCCAATGTCGCATCAACCTTTAGTATAGGCACTGTCAGTGTTTCTTCTAGGTGCGTCTCTACATATTGTTGGAATCTGTGTTTGAATTCCTCAACATCAGACCAGCGTATGGTCATTCCGCATGCGTATGTGTGTCCGCCAAAATTGATTAATAAATCCCGGCAGCTCTTTATTGCGCTATAAACGTCAAAACCAGATATAGAACGTGCAGAGCCTGTAGCAAAGTTTCCGTCTCGTGTAAGTACTACTGTTGGACGGAAATACATTTCCGTAAGTCGTGAAGCTACAATGCCAATGACACCTTTGTTCCAGTTCTCATCGCAAAGGACGATACATGCAGGATGCTCTTGTTTATCAAGTTTTTCAACAATATGATTCGCCTCCTCCGTCATATGTTTGTCAATGTCCTTCCTCTGTTCGTTGTACTCATCAATATGCTTTGCTGCTGCAAGAGCTTTGGTAATATCTTTCTCAACAAGCAAATCAACTGATAGTTTACCATTCTCCATACGTCCTGAAGCGTTTATGCGTGGACCTATCTTGAACATAATATCGCTCATTGTTATCTCTCTTTCAGATAACCCGCAAATCTCAACAATGGCCTGTACACCAATGGAAGGTGTTTGGTTAAGTTGTTTCAGTCCATGATAAGCAAGTATCCTGTTCTCGTCAGTTACATGTACGAGGTCTGCAGCAATACTAATAGCGCAAAGGTCAAGTAAAGGTATTATTTTTGAGAAAGGTATGCCGTTATTCTTCGCAAAGGCTTGCATGAACTTAAATCCTACACCGCATCCGCATAGGTGTTTGAAAGGGTATGTATCATCAGGTCGTTTTGGATTGAGTATAGCAACAGCTGGCGGCATCACCTCATCAGGCATGTGATGGTCGCAGATGATAAAGTCTATGCCTTGTTCCTTTGCGTACGTGATTTCTTCTACGGCTTTAATACCACAGTCGAGTATTATAATGAGAGAAACTCCCTGTGCTTTTGCGAAGTCAATGCCTTTGCGACTTACACCATATCCCTCATCGTAGCGATCAGGAATATAGTACTCTATGTTTCCATAAAACTGCAGCAAGAACTTATAGACTAGAGCTACAGCAGTGCAACCGTCCACATCGTAATCGCCGTAAACCATAATGCGTTCCTTTCTTCCGATGGCATCGTTGAGACGGTCAACAGCAAGATCCATATCCTTCATAAGGAATGGATTGATGAGGTCGTTAAGTTGTGGACGGAAGAAGCGCTTTGCGGCAGATTCTGTTGTAATACCGTGACGTACCAGATGTAGAGTCAGAACAGGTGACATATTAAGCTTCTCACTTAATTCCTTAGCCTGTTTCTGCTCCATGTCAGATGTTTCTTGTATGGTCCACTGGTATGTCATAGTTGTTAATATTGTAATATTATTCAGACTTTACGCGTTTCATCGCAAATTTTGTTATCTTTCCATCAGGTGTGATACCTGCTACGATAAGATACTTTGCGTATTTTTCTTTACCGCTATCGGTACGTTCTATATTTTGTTCTGCTGTGAATCTAACGTTGAGGTTATATGTTCCATCTTCGTTCTTTTCCTTCTCTGCCTTGAAATCATCAAGGATATGCCAGTTCATGTTTGTAATGTCCTCTTTGTAGAGTTTGTTCATGAAGCTTACAACGTCGTCAGTACCAGCATTGTTTATGTTGAGGAATTTAGGAAGCAGATTCGTTACAGTAGATAGTAACTTGTTTTCATTTCGAGAGTTGATAGCCTGAAAGAAATGTTTGCATACGTCTTTAGCTAATGCTATCTCTTCCTGAGAAACATTGTTTTCGTTCTTCTTTTCCAGTACCTCCTGTGCCTCAGTAGCATACTTGCCATCAGGATGCTGTTTTAGATAGTTTTCTAGAGACTCTATAGTATTGTTGCGTTTTGCAATAGCATAGTCTATTGAATCAATTTTATTCAGCGCTTCACCCTTATGTGGGGAATCTGGGTGCGTATTCAAATATTCTGTCAGCGCACCACGAGAACCACTAACTACAGCATTGCGCCAATCATTGTCTTGTTGGGTGAACGATGTTAGACGTACATTGACAGAATCACGATGTTCCTGAGGTGCCTCTGCATAGCGTGCAAGATACATTTGCATTACCATAGGGTCTGAGCTGCACATAGCATATTCGTAGTCTTCTTGCTCTTTCTGTTTTTGAGCATTGTTATAGAAATAATACACCACGCCACAGATAACGAGTGCTATGAAGAATGATACAAGCATTAACTTGCCCGATTTCTTCTTTGGCTCTTGCTGTTTGTTGTATGTATCCAAATGAGAAGCATTATATGTTCTCTGCGACTGCTGCATTGGTTGTACAACATGTGGTGGTATGTCTCGCGGATTGATGTTTTCAGTAGGAGTATCAATAGTTTGCGTGTTTTGCATAACTATAATATCACGAACTTTAATTCCACAACCAGGGCAAACATCAGCCTTGTCGCTTACTTGATGTCCACATTCCGGACAAATTAATAATGCCATATCTTGTCGTCTTTGTTGTTATGTGTTGAGTTTACAACTCGCCTTTCCTATGCCTGAATTTTAATTCTCTTAACTTATGCTCGCCCATAAAGCGACTTTTATCTACATACCCTCTTATACCGTTGATATGTCCTTTTCCTGTATATTGCCACATCGTTATATCTCTTTCGTCGATCAATACAGGCAAGCGTTCCGTGTATTGAGCAATCATCAATAGATATCTGTCAAGTTTTCCTGCCAGATGCTTATTGTAAAAATTCGTACCCGTGTAGAGTAGAGGACGTTGGCGATATGTATGTTCCACCATTTCAAGGAACTTGAACAGTGAATCGCAAAATTCCTCAGTAGGTAATCCTCCTGTACTCTCAATGTCTATCATAGGGATAAGATCCTGCTCGCTTGGTTTACACTGCAATACGAAATTGTTTAGCTGTAGTTCCTGAGGCGTTTTAGGACGATAAAAGTGGTATGAGCCCACTTTGAGACCATATTGGTGAGCCGTCAAAATGTTATTCTCATATCGAGGGTCAATACGATCTCCGCCCTCTGTAGCTTTTATGTAAACATATGCCATCTTCGTGTTCTCGCCAATCGTCTCCCAGAAGACTTCGCCTTGATAGTGAGATATGTCGATACCATGAACGTGGTCACAGGTGTCCTCACATTCATAATATTGTGCTCTTGCTGTATTTGCCAGCATGCACAAAAGCATAATTGTAAGTAATTTTGTTATTGTTCGTATCTTTATTATCATGAAGTTTAAAGCAAATGTACTAAAAAGTACAAAGTATAATTCAGTATGACAAGGAGAACGTTAGCAAGTTCCGTAGTATTTTGCGTACCACTCTGCAAAAGCTCTGAGTCCATTACGCAGTGATGTACTAGGCTTGTAACCGAAATCCTCTTCCAATGCAGATGTATCTGCGTATGTTACAGGAACGTCACCCGGCTGCATAGCTACAAGTTCCTTATGACTCTCGAAGTCGTAGTCTTGTGGAAGCACGTTAGCTCGAATTAGCTCCTCCTGAAGAATCGTAACGAAATCAAGAAGGTTTTCAGGCGAATTATTACCTATGTTATAAACCTTGTATGGAGGTATAGGCAGTCCATCCTCGCCATTCTGCTTCTCTGGTGCATGTTGCATAATTCTTACTACACCTTCAACGATATCGTCAACGTATGTAAAGTCTCGTTTGCAGTTGCCATAGTTGAATATCTGTATTGTTTTGCCTTCTCTTAGCTTGTTTGTGAACCCGAAGTATGCCATGTCTGGACGTCCAGCAGGTCCATATACGGTAAAGAAACGAAGACCTGTTGAAGGTATGTTGTAAAGCTTTGAGTAGGCATGTGCCATAAGTTCATTGCTCTTCTTTGTGGCTGCATAAAGTGATACAGGATTGTCAACCTTGTCGTCTGTAGAGTAGGGCACCTTCTTGTTGCTGCCATATACAGATGAAGAAGAAGCATAGACGAGATGCTCCACCTCATGATGCCTGCATGCCTCAAGGATGTTGTAGAAACCAATGAGGTTGCTCTCTACGTATGCATCTGGATTAGTGATGGAATATCTCACACCAGCTTGAGCTGCCAGGTTCACTACTACTGCAAACTTATAGTCAGTGAAAAGTGTCTCTATCACATCTTTGTCTGCTATGTTTCCCTTTACAAACACCCAATCTTTTTTTAGTGATTCTATTTCTGCTAAACGTTCATGCTTGATGTTGACATCGTAATAATCGGTAATTGAGTCAATACCAACTACTTTTATGTCTTTAACGTCGTTGAAAAGTCTCTTTACAAGATTACTGCCGATAAAGCCTGCAGCACCAGTTACGAGAACTGTCTTGCCCTCTAGGGCTATGTTGTAATTTACCATGGTTTTTCGCTGGATTGTTTAAGGTGAATTATCTGATTTTTACGTTACTATATTTTACTATGCGTATATTCTTGCCATTAGTGTTAGGTTTTGGAAATGTACCATCGATAACGCTTATTGTTGCAGCCTTCTTTGCAGGAACAGCATCAATAGCCTCTTGTAGAGTCATGTAATTGCCTTTACCCTTTGCTGATACAATATAATCGTAGTGGCGGACAAATGGCTTCAGTTCAGGGCAAACAGCTGCCATTGCGTCAACCAGAAGCGATGCAATCTCGTGCGCGCCATATATATTATAATGTGTATTGTCCTTTCCGTTTACACTAATCATGTGAAGAAGACGAGACTTCTCTACGCCAAGTTTGTTTTCGAAGTCTTTGGTAATCTTGTTAGCATCAACAAAAGGAACTCTCATCATTTTAGCCACATGTAAAGGAGCAGTAACATAGTTACCATCTTTTGTAACGTGAGTTTCTATAAGAGTGTCACTATTTACAATCTCCTTGCCGTTAGCTTTCATGTCGCGAAGCTTTTCATCATCAATACTTTGATCACTATGGCTATAGAAGTTACGTCTTACTACTGCATTCATAATGATGGGAGTAGCACCCTTTTCCTGTGCTGCACGTGCAAACATGCGATAGTTGTCATCAAGAGTTAACCCTGGGTCGGTATGACGTTTGTCACCAATGTGTCCCTTTTCATCGTTGTGGCCAAACTGAATAACTAGATAATCTCCAGGTTTCATTGCATCATACACCTTCTGCCAGTGTCCTTCAAGAATGAAGCTGCGTGAAGAACGTCCATTGAGGGCGTGGTTATCTACTATGACATTTTCTGTAAAGAACCCCTGAAGAGCCATTCCCCAGCCGCGTTCTGGACCTTTCTTAATGTCTTTGTTAGCCATTGTTGAATCTCCAATCATGAAGATTGTGAATGTCTTAGTACTTGAAGTCATTGTGAACAACAATGATAATAAAGCCATAGTAACTACGGCATAGGAACGGATCTTCTTCATAGATAGTTTATGTTTAGGGTTGTTTAGCTGTTGATGATAGATATTAACTCTTCTGGTGTAACGAGTTGCTGTTCGCCAGTTGTCATATTCTTAAGTGTTACCTTGCCTTCATTAATTTCATTCTCGCCAGCAAGTGCTACGAACGGAATGTTGAGAGCATTAGCATAACTCATCTGTTTTTTCATCTTTGCAGAGTCTGCAAATACTTCTGTACGAATGCCAGCCTTGCGTGCTGCTTGCGCTATTGGCATGCAGTATGATGTTTCTTTTTCTCCGAAGTTGATGAATAGCAGTTGAGTGCCGTTTACTGCCTCTTTAGGGTAGAGGTCAAGCTGGTTCAGTACATCATAGATGCGGTCAGCACCGAACGAAATGCCAACACCTGAGAGTCCAGGCATACCGAAGATGCCTGTGAGATTATCGTAACGTCCACCACCTGTGATACTACCAATCTGCACGTCCATTGCCTTTACCTCGAAGATAGCACCTGTGTAATAGTTTAGACCACGAGCCAATGTAAGATCTAACTGTATCGCATTGTTAAGCGATGTGCCTTCTCCGGATGTGCCGTCAGCGTCAAGCGCATGAAGCATAGATAGTACATAACGTACCTCTTCCACACCCTTCATGCCAATCTCTGAATCCTTCAGTACTTCTGCTATTGTATCAAGTTTCTGAGCATTGGTACCCTCGAGCTTTATGATTGGCTGCAATTTTTCTATTGCCTCTTCGCTGATGCCATCTTGACGTAACTCTTCGTTTACGGCGTCAAGACCGATTTTATCAAGTTTGTCTATGGCAACTGTTATATCAACAATCTTCTCTGCCTCACCTATAGCCTCTGCAATGCCTGAGAGAATCTTACGGTTGTTAATCTTAATCTGAACGCGAATACCAAAATTTGTAAATATGGTATCTGTAATTTGCATTAAGTCAACCTCGTTGAGCAGAGAGTCTGAACCTACAACGTCAACATCACACTGATAGAATTCACGATAGCGACCCTTCTGAGGACGGTCTGCTCGCCATACCGGTTGTATCTGATAGCGTTTGAAAGGCAGCTGTAGCTCTTCACGGTGCTGAACGACATAACGTGCAAAAGGAACGGTGAGGTCATATCTCAGTCCCTTCTCACAGAATTTTGCTGCAAGTTTCAGCGTGCTTGTGTTTGCAACCTCGTCTGGAGTCATTCCATGTAGGAAATCGCCGCTGTTAAGAATCTTGAATAGGAGTTTGTCACCTTCTTCTCCGTACTTACCCATAAGGGTAGATAGATTCTCCATTGCAGGAGTCTCTATCTGGCGAAATCCGTAAAGCTCAAATACTTTACGCACAGTATTGAAGATGTAATTGCGCTTCGCCATCTCCATGGGTCCGAAGTCACGAGTTCCTTTTGGAATACTTGGTTTCTGTGCCATGTTTATCTTACGATTGTCTGATCACGGTCTGGACCGATAGAAATGATGGTGATAGGAGTCTCTAACTCAGCTTCGAGGAACTTGATATAATCCTTGAATTCCTGTGGGAACTGCTCCTCGCTGGTGAACTTAGTCATGTCGGTCTGCCAGCCCTTCAGTTCCTTGTAAACAGGTTCAATGCCTGTTTCGATATCATAAGGGAAGTCAGGAGTCTCAACGCCATTAACCTTGTAAGCCACACAAGCCTTGATGGTCTCAAATGTATCAAGTACATCACTCTTCATCATTATAAGCTGTGTAACACCGTTTACCATGATAGAGTAGCGCAGAGCTACGAGGTCAATCCATCCACAGCGACGCTCACGACCTGTTACAGCACCATATTCATGACCTATGTCGCGCATTTTCTTACCTGTTTCATCAAAGAGTTCTGTAGGGAAAGGACCAGCACCTACACGTGTGCAGTAAGCCTTCATGATACCGAATACCTCGCCAATTTTATTTGGACCGAGACCGAGTCCGGTACATGCACCAGCACAGATGGTATTTGAAGATGTAACGAAAGGATATGAACCAAAGTCAACATCGAGCATTGTGCCCTGTGCACCCTCGCAGAGGATAGACTTGCCAGCCTTGAGAGTCTTGTTTACCTCGTGCTCAGAGTCAACGAGCTGGAACTGCTTGAGATATTCAATACCCTCAAGCCATTTCTTCTCTACCTCAGTGATATCGTAGTCTGTATAGTTCATTGAACGCAGGGTCTCTTCATGACGTGCTTTGTGAGCAGCATATTTCTCCTCGAATTTCTCAAGAATGTCTCCTACGCGAAGTCCTGTACGTGCAATCTTGTCAGAGTATGTAGGACCGATACCCTTACCTGTTGTGCCAACCTTGTTCTTGCCCTTTGATGCTTCGATAGCAGCATCAAGAACTCTGTGAGTAGGCATTATAAGATGTGCCTTCTTAGATATATGAAGACGGCTCTTCAGATCGTGACCGCTCTTTTCAAGGTCCTTAGCTTCGTCCATGAAGAGGTCTGGAGCAAGTACCACACCGTTACCGATGATGTTTACTTTTCCACCCTGGAATATACCTGATGGAATAGAACGAAGAACATATTTCTCACCATTGAATTCAAGAGTGTGACCTGCATTAGGACCACCCTGGAAACGAGCAATTACGTCATACTTAGGTGTGAGCACGTCAACAACCTTACCTTTTCCTTCGTCGCCCCACTGAAGACCGAGGAGCACATCTACTTTACCTGTCATAATGTTATTTTGTTGTTTGTTTATTTGTAATTTCGTAGTTTAAAAGAACTTTTCTTGGGAGTTTTATTCAATAAAACCTTGCAAAGTTAGCAAAAATATATGAAAGTGCCAAAAATATTGCAATTATATTTTCTTTTTTCTTTTATGATAGGAAATCTGCTACAACGTAACTACTACCTCCTACAAAGATAAAGTCATTCTTTTTGGTATTTGATATAGCGGCGGTATATGCTTCTTTTACAGAGTTATACGTGCTTCCTGACAATCCTTTTGTTTTTGCCATCTTGTGCAGTTTATCTACATTGATTGCTCTGTGCGTATCGGCTTGTGTTAAATAATATTTAGCATCCTTTGGTAATAGTTTCAAAACGCTTTCTATATCCTTGTCGTCAACCATTCCGAAAACGATATGTGTGTCACCCCCATTCTTCTTTTTTATGGACATTGTTTCTGTTATCTGCTTTGAAAGGTATTCCCATCCCGCCACATTGTGTCCTGTGTCACATATCACTAATGGTGATTCCTGAATTTTCTGCCAGCGGCCCATGAGTCCCGTCATGCTACACACCTCCTTCAACGCTATTCTCAAGCACTCCATTGGCTTTCTTCCATTGATTGTAATAGGCATTCCTGTAGCTTTCATGGCTTTTGACAACGGAATGAGAGTGTTTAGTATTGTGTTAACGTTCTTTTCTTGGCACTCTCCGCCAAGGGCACCTTCAAGAATACCCCAACATCGTGTGTGATACTGTCTGCCAAAACTGTCAGAAGGAATACTTTGTGTGACATATTGGCAATCCTGTGCAAAGAATATTGGTGCATGCATCTCTTTTGCCTTTGCTAAGAAAACTGGGCGAGTCTCATCGTTGTCCTCACCTATGATAACAGGAACACCTTCTTTTATTATACCGGCTTTTTCCGCCGCTATTTGTGCCAAAGTGTCACCAAGAAATCCTGTGTGGTCAAAAGAAATGTTTGTGATTATCGATAGTATAGGGGTAATAATGTTCGTGCAGTCTAAACGTCCACCGAGACCAACCTCTATAACTGCTATATCTACCTCTTTGTCTGCGAAATATTTAAATGCGAGAGCAGTTGTGAGCTCAAAGAAAGAAGGGGATAGGGGTTCAAAGAATTGCCTTTCTTGCTCAACGAAATTGATGACGTATTGATGGTTTATAGGTTCTCCGTTTATGCGTATTCGTTCGTTGAAGTCAACAAGATGTGGCGAAGTGTAAAGTCCTACTTTGTAACCAGCAGCTTGCAATAATGCGGCAAGCGTATGTGAAGTACTGCCTTTACCATTTGTACCTGCTACATGTATGGTCTTAAACTTTTTGTGCGGATGTCCGAAATGCTCATCTAGTGCGAGAGTATTGCTCAAACCTTCCTTATACGCACCAGCGCCCACCTTTTCGAAGGCAGGCGCTGCGTTATATAGGTATTCTAAAGTCTCTTTGTAATTCATGAGAAATAGCTTCTGAACTTGCTGAAAATGTTGTCTTTAGTATCTCGGTCGCCTTTGAAGTTGTCAGAATCCTTCAACTTCTCCAAGGCTTTCTTCTCGTCTTTGGATAGTGTCTTCGGTACGTAAATGCTGATGTTGACAAGTAAGTCACCATTACCGTATCCGTAACCCTGAACAGTAGGCAAACCCTTGCCACGAAGACGCAATACTTTACCAGGTTGAGTACCAGGTTCTATCTTTACTTTTAGTTGGGTATTGTCAATTGTTGGGATGTTTACCTCTCCACCAAGTGCTGCTGTAGGGAAATCAAGAAGGAGATTGTAAATCAAGTCTTTACCATCACGAATGAAAGTAGTGTTTTGTTCTTCTTCTATGAATACTTTTATGTCGCCAGGGACACCATTACGCTTACCAGCATTACCCTTTCCTGGAGCATTGACAACCATGCCATCCTGTACGCCAGCAGGGATGTTTATCTCAACAACTTCCTCACCACGTTCAACGCCTTCACCGTTACACTGCTTACACTTATTCTTTATAACCTTGCCTTCACCGCCGCATGTTGGGCATACTGCCTGTGTCTGCATCATTCCAAAGATACTCTGCTGCTGTCGTATGACAACGCCAGAGCCGTGGCATGTAGAACAAGTCTCCGTTCCGCTACCATCGGCGGCACCAGATCCATGACAGCAGCTACATGTGACATCCTTGCGGACCTTGAATTTCTTTGTCACGCCTGTAGCTACCTCTTGTAGGTTCAGTCGTACTTTTAGGCGAAGGTCAGAGCCGCGATGTACCTGCTGTCCTCTTGAACCACCGCCAAAACCGCCGCCAAAACCGCCTCTGCCACCGAAGACATCGCCGAACATAGAGAAGATGTCATCCATAGAGAATCCGCCTGCTCCGCCGAATCCGCCAAAGCCACCAGCTCCACCGAATCCTCCAGGACCGTCAAAACCAAATTGGTCATATTGCTGGCGCTTCTGGTCATCGGAGAGGACAGAATACGCTTCTGCTGCCTCCTTGAATTTCTCCTCTGCTTCTTTTTTTTCTGCATCACTCTTGTCGCCTTGGCGATCAGGGTGATACTTGATGGCAATCTTACGATAAGCCTTCTTTATGTCTGCTGTACTGGCTTTTTTGTCAACGCCAAGCACCTCGTAGTAGTCTCTTTTAGCCATAATCAACTAATGAATTATGCGTTATGATTTATGAATTATATTACTGTCCTACAGCTACCTTTGCGTAGCGGATGACCTTGTCGTTGAGTGTGTAGCCTGTTTGTACGCAGTCTATTACCTTGCCCTTCTTGTCGTCACCCATTCCTGGTACGAGAGCTATAGATTCGTGGAAGTCAACGTTAAAATCAGCATCCTGTGTTTCTATCTTCTTTACGCCAAGACTTTCGAGTGTCTTTGTGAACTTGTTGAAAATTAGTTGCATACCTTCGCGTATTGCAGTGGGGTCTTCGCTCTTGTCCGCCATGGCGCGCTCAAAGTCGTCAAGTATAGGTAGTATGGCTGTGATGGTTTTTTCACCACCGGCAAGAATCAGGTCAGCCTTCTCTTTGATAGTGCGTTTGCGGTAGTTTTCAAACTCCGCCTGCTTATAAAGAGCCTGCTTCTTCAGTTCCTCTATCTCGGCCTTTGCAGCCTCAAGAGGGTCAACAGGTTCTGTCTCTTCTACCTTTTCTTCTGTTTCTGTATTTGTCTGCGCTGCCTCTTCTGTGTTTTCTACAATCTGCTCAACGCTCTCTTCATTCTCTACTGTGTTTATATCTTCTTTTTTCATTTTTATAAAATGTTTATATTTGATAATCTCCATCTAACAATAACTGTGCCAATAAGATTTGATTGCCAAAGTTTTGGGTGTTTAAGGAAAATGTTGTACCTTTGCAACTGTTATGATAAAGGAATTACAGTTACGTGTAATGCCCCAGGTGGCATACAATGAACAAAACATAAAACAATATGTTAGCAGAGAATTGTCTGCAGACGTGCGTACTATCAATCATGTGCGTGTTTTGAAGAAAAGCATCGATGCTCGTCAACGACAAGTCTTTGTCAACCTTACGCTACGAATTTACATCAACGAGGAACCTTCCGATGAAGCATACCTCAAGACCGACTATCCCGATGTTAGCAATGCTAGTCCTGTTATCGTCGTGGGCGAGGGTCCTTGTGGACTCTTTGCTGCATTGCGACTGATAGAGCGTGGTCTAAAGCCAATTGTCATTGAGAGAGGTAAGGATGTGAGAGAGAGAAAGAAAGACTTGGCTCTCATCAAATCAGCACAGCGTGTGGATGAGGAAAGCAACTATTGTTTCGGCGAAGGCGGAGCTGGAGCATATAGTGATGGAAAACTATATACTAGAAGCAAGAAGAGGGGCAGCATAGAAAAAATTCTCAATGTCTTTTGTCAGCATGGTGCTTCAACTAGCATCCTTGCTGATGCACATCCGCATATCGGTACAGACAAACTACCACGTGTCATAGAGAATATGCGCAACCAGATTATTGCCTCTGGTGGTGAGGTGCATTTCCAAACCAAGATGACGCGTCTTCTTAAATATAATAATAAGGTGGAAGGAATAGAGGCTGTTGAACTTACTACTGGCAAACAGTTGCGATTCCCTAACAGTGGCGCAGCACCTGTTATTCTCGCTACGGGACACAGTGCCCGCGATGTTTATCACTATCTTGCCAACGAGGGAATAGACATTGAGGCAAAGGGAATAGCAGTCGGTGTGCGACTGGAACATCCGTCACATCTTATAGATCAAATACAGTATCATAGTCCAAAGGGTAGGGGACAGTATCTCCCTGCTGCTGAATACTCCTTCGTAACACAGGTAGATGGACGTGGAGTCTATTCATTCTGTATGTGTCCTGGAGGCTTTGTCATACCAGCAGCAACAGGTAAAGAACAGATAGTTGTCAATGGTATGAGTCCAAGCGATCGTGGTGGACAGTGGTCTAATTCAGGAATGGTTGTTGAGGTGCGTCCTGAGGACATCAACATAGAGGATGGCGAAATGCCAGCGCTTGCTATGATGCGATATCAAGAGACTTTGGAGAGAATGTGTTGGCAACAAGGTAACATGAAGCAAACGGCACCAGCTCAGAGAATGGCAGATTTTGTCAATGGTCGATTGTCACACGATGTGCCTCGTAGCAGCTATGCGCCAGGTGTCATTGCCTCACCATTGCATTTCTGGATGCCAAAGGAGATATCACATCGATTACAGGAAGGCTTCCGATTTTTTGGTAAACAACGTAAGGGATTTCTCACCAACGAAGCTTTGATGATTGGTGTAGAGACAAGAACCTCCTCACCAGTGCGTATAACCCGAGACAATGAAACACTGCAACACATCATCGTGCATGGACTCTTCCCTGCGGGTGAAGGTGCAGGATATGCAGGAGGTATCGTGTCTGCTGGCGTCGATGGAGAACGTGCCGCTGACATGGTAGCAGAATACGTTCAAGCAGTAAAAAACTCTTAAACAACGTCTGTCAAAGATAAAGACGCGTTAAGAATAAGGGTTAAAATTATAACAAATGTAAAAAAAATACACGAAAATTATCGATTACGATACTTTTCGTGTAATTTTGCATGCGAAAATCATGAATATCGTAATTATAAAAACTTATATGATAAAATGAAAAACTTGTCACATTATCTCTTTTCGGCATTATGTGTCGTATCACTTGCCTTCTCTACGACGGCATATTATACTGCCAGAGCAGCTCAACCAGCAGCAATAGCAGGACAGCCTGTTGACCTCTCTTACGCAGCAGAGAAAGCATTGCCTTGCGTGGTTCATATCAAGTATTTGCAGAATGCAAAGATACAGGAAGTGGAAGTGCAGTCAGATCCTTTCGGCGATATGTTCGACCCGTTTGGTTTCTTTGGACAGCGTCAGCCAGGCGGACAGAAGCGTAAGGTTCAGACGCCAAAGAAGGAAGCAGCTGGTTCTGGTGTGCTTATCAGCGAGGATGGTTACATCGTAACAAACAACCATGTGGTTGAAGGAGCTGACGAACTGACGGTAACACTTAATGACAATCGCGAGTTCTCTGCACGTATCATCGGTACCGACAAGAATACAGATCTTGCACTTATCAAGATCAGCGGTTCAAACCTGCCTTGTATAAAAGTCGTATCAAGTGATGATATCAAAGTGGGCGAATGGGTGCTTGCCATCGGTCATCCACTCAACCTGCGTGCCACAGTCACAGCAGGTATCGTAAGTGCAAAGGCACGTTCTCTTGGTGCCAATGGCGTAGAGGCTTTCATACAGACTGACGCTGCAATCAATCAGGGTAACTCTGGTGGCGCACTCGTAAATGCACGCGGTGAACTTATTGGCATCAATGCTATGCTTACATCGCCAACAGGTTCAAATATCGGCTATGGTTTTGCCATCCCTACAACTATCATGAACAAGGTTGTAGCTGACCTTAAGGAATATGGTACAGTACAGCGTGGCCTCATTGGAATACAGGGACAGGACGCACGACAGTATATTGATGTGCAGAAGGACCAGGGTAAGGAGATAGACCTCGGAACAAACGAAGGTATTTATATAGCAAAGGTCATTGATGATGGTGCTGCCGCTGATGCCGGACTGGAAGAGGGCGACGTTATCACCGCTGTTGATGGTCAGAAGGTAACAAAGATGGCGGAATTGCAGGAGATTCTTGCTACAAAGCGTCCTGGCGATAAGGTAACGCTGAATTATCTCCACAAGAAGTCAAAGAAGACCGTTGTTGTTACGCTCAAGAACGAGCAGGGCAATACGAAGGTGATAAAGGATAGTGACCTTGATGTGCTTGGAGCAGTTATCAGAGAGGTGAATGAAAAGGAGAAGACAGAACTTGATATCAAGTACGGACTGAAGATTACCAAGGTCAATGCAGGTAAGTTGCGCGACTCTGGTGTGCCAGCAGGATTTGTCATTCAGGCTGTAAATGATGAGTCAATGAAGACTCTTTCGGATCTCAATGAAGCAGTTAAGGCTGCAAGCAAGAGCAAGGATCCTGTTCTTTATATCAAGGGTGTATATCCTACGGGTAAGAAGGGTTACTTCGCTGTACCACTCGAAGAATCTAAGTAAAACAAACATTCCAAATAAAAATCGCAAGTCAAAATTAGGCTTGCGATTTTTTTTTGTTTTTTTTCTTATCGACCTCAGTACTTTATAAGGATTACTCCAGTACTTGGGCACGATTACTACAGTACTTGGATAAGATTACCCCAGTACTTGGGCTAAGTACTGGGGGCCTATCTTAATCGTACCAGTTTATTAACTCTTCGTAACGGTCAAACTGTAGTGAATCTGTCACTCCGCATTTCTTAAGTGCTTGGAGTATGAAGTCTTGTTCTGAAGGAGGGAGAGGGTAGTCACCGCGTCTTCGTTCGAAGTATGGGTTGCGGCTCCAGTGATTGATGCAGAGAGCCATAAACTCCTTATACTGCTGAGGGAACATCAGTTTCTGGAAGTTTGTGAATCCTCGTGCGTAGGTTATTGGTGCGCTGTTGCGGTAGTATTGACAGTCATTCGACTGACTACAACGACACGGGTTAATCAATCTCAGAAACTCATCCGTTTCCTTCAATTGTCTATATGCTATCTGGTGAAGGCAAGAATCTGCCAATGGGCAAGTGTTATGCTCGCATACAGAATATCCATTAGGAATGTCATTATATGTTTTCTTGGTCATATCGTATCTTTTTTTCTTGGATAGTTATTCGAAGAGATATTTCTCGATAATCATGTCAGCATCTACCTTGTCTATGATGCCGTTATTGTCAATGTCAGCATTGGTCTTATTGATGCCGGATTCGGATACATTGCCAAGAATGTAGTTCATGACGAGGTTAGCATCTGCTATTGTCACAATGCCATCGTCGTTGGCATCACCAGGCAAACGGTTGAAGAATTCTTTGCTGACGATTTTGAATTCACTTGGGACATAGAGGCTTGGAGTGAGATAAGAGCTTTCGTAATAATCCATTATATCTACGAGATATGTCTTTCCTTCTTCCAGATTGTCCTTTGAGTTAACAGGGATGTTAATGTCTATAATCTGGTTTTTGTTAGCTTTCTTTAGGTTATACTGGAAATATGTTAAACTACTGCCACCTTCAGCTGGATAGATGAAAGCTATGATCATCTTGTTACTTACATCTGAAAGAGCTTTGATCTGACAGTGTAATTGAATGTCATCAAGAGTCGTGAGATTGTCTTCACGTGTGATGTATGCAGGCTTAGTAAGAATGAATGCAGGTTCTTTGTCTATGCCTGTGATTTCAACTACTGGAGCCTCTACGCCGTAAGGTTCTGGCATTACCTGCCATTGATCAGGAGACAAGTTCTGCTCCTGCTTTTTGTATATGAAAGATATCTTATATGAACCGTTTATTAGTATATCACTGGTTTTTATGCTGAAATTACGGAAGAATTCGCTTGGGCGTAGTAATAAGTTGTTGGCAATCAAAGAATAGAACACATCGCCAGTCTCTGTGTTTGTGAATTTTGCTGCTATGCATATATTATTGTCAACGATATTACCATTGAATATAGAGGCATTTACATATATAGGACTACCTTGAGTGAAGGTTGTTGATTGTTTGGTAAATGTATTGTCGGTGAATGTCTCGTATTGAGAGTGCGTAATCTTGAAGATATAGTCTCTTGTGCCCTTGTTGCGCTGTATTTTTGTTATTATCTCTTGATTTTCAAGGAAACCGGAAGGAACAGATTTATCAGGGAAAACGGCATTGTCGCCAATGACAGCATAGTATGCATTGCTTTGTCCTGTCCATCCCCAGTTCATATGGAAGAATCCGTTTCCGTCATAGCCGTCGCATATAAATGTGTGTCCACCGACAGTGCTGCTTGTTCCTGAATATATTACGGGACGTGCATTGTAAAGTTCTTCGAGAATAAGCATCTGCCACTCCTTGTCGCTATATATCTCCTTGCGGAATGTCTCCGCACCCTTGTCATAGCCGTAGTTCTGACAAATGTATCCTATTGCGCCGTCGGTACGTCCACCAGTGGCTGATATTCCATAAACGGCACCGATGCCTTCGCCTATCTCGTGTACTATTCGCGTAAGATCAAGCAATCCTTCTTCATCATCGGAATATTCATTGTATCTGTAATCATTATATTTCTCAACGTAGGCATAACCATAATAGTCCCTCATGTCATTCCAATTGAAATTGCCCACCTTGTGGTAATGCATGAGAGCCGTTGTTGCCAATGGTACACATCCTGTCAAAGCATGTTGTCCGTCTATGATAGGACAGTCGTTGTTGTATGGTTTGCTCTGTCCCCATGCAGTCTTTATGAGAGGTTCTACTGGTGTGGATGGTAAATCATTAACCATAGTAATCGTTTTGCCTGTAGAAATAGCATTACTGATGATGGCGGCATAATTCTCAAGCCATGCTTTTGTTGGCTCAGGAATGTTGTTCGCGTCAAATGTTCCATCGCCGTAAGCGAGTAATGCGGGTGCCAGATCATCGGCAGAGGCAATGATAAAGCCTCCGTTTGTTTTGTTTATCACATAGAAAAGGTTGCCATTGGTATCGGAAGATGTGTAACAAAGCTTACCGTCTATGACAGAAGGATGATGTCCCTTTGCTCCGCTTGTACCAGCATTAGTTCGCGCTATCGCTTCATTAACAGAAAGCTGTCGTGCAGAAACGTTACCAACAGTGATGAGCGTAAGGCAAATGAGAAAAAAGTGAATTAATGGTTTGTTCATATTATTGTCGTGTTTGTTTACAAAGAAGTAGTATATTTCTTCTTCTTGGTTGCAAAGTTATAAAAAAATATACTGTTAAGCAAGAAAAATGATGCTTTAATTTTATTTAATAAAGTGTAATTTTTTGTTTCATGCTTGCACAAAGCAAGAAAAATGTGTAACTTTGCGCTGCATTTTGATAAAAATATAAACAAATTATACACATGGCACAGTCAATAGACATAAGAGAACTGAATGCTCTGATTGAGCAAAACAGTAATTTCGTGACCAATCTTACCACGGGAATGGACCGCGTGATAGTAGGACAGAAGCACTTGGTAGAGTCATTGCTCATAGGTTTGCTAAGTGATGGACATATATTGCTTGAAGGCGTTCCTGGTCTTGCAAAGACCCTTGCTATCAAAACGCTGTCAAGCCTTATTGACGGACAGTTCAGTAGAATACAGTTTACTCCTGATCTCTTGCCAGCTGACGTTGTAGGAACAATGATATACTCACAGAAGGAAGAGGTGTTTCAGGTGAAGAAAGGACCGGTATTCGCTAATTTCGTCCTTGCCGATGAGATAAACCGTGCTCCTGCAAAGGTACAGTCAGCATTGCTTGAGGCTATGCAAGAGCATCAGGTGACAATAGGTGATGATACCTTCGCATTGCCTAAGCCATTCCTTGTTATGGCAACTCAGAACCCAGTAGAACAGGAAGGAACTTATCCTCTGCCAGAAGCACAGATGGACCGTTTCATGTTGAAGGTGGTGATAGGATATCCTACTATAGAAGAGGAGAAGAAGATTATGCGTGAGAACCTTGCGGGTTCATTGCCTGAGATACTGCCTGTAAGTAGTGCAGAAGAGATAATCAAGGCAAGAGAGGTGGTTCGACAGGTATATATTGACGAAAAGATAGAGCAGTATATCGCTGATATGGTTTTTGCTACACGCTATCCTGATCAGTATGGTCTCGGAGAATTGAAGGCAATGATTACCTTTGGAGCTTCACCTCGTGCTTCTATCAACCTTGCCAAGGCTGCAAGGGCTTACGCCTTCATCAAGCGCAGAGGATATGTAGTGCCGGAAGATGTGCGTGCTGTTGCTCATGATGTGCTACGCCATCGTATTGGACTGTCATACGAAGCAGAGGCTAATAATATCACTGCTGAGAATATCGTAAGCCAAATAATAAATAAGGTGGAGGTACCTTGATAAAGTACTATAGCTTTGGATACTAACGAACTCATAAGCAAAGTCCGCCGTATAGAGATAAAAACACGCGGATTGTCCAACAATATATTTGCTGGACAGTATCACTCTGCCTTTAAGGGAAGGGGTATGGCGTTCGCAGAGGTAAGGGAATACCAGTATGGCGATGACGTGAGGGATATAGACTGGAATGTCACGGCTCGCTTCCATCGTCCTTATGTAAAGGTGTTTGAAGAAGAGCGAGAACTTACGGTGATGCTTCTTGTAGATATGTCTGGTTCCCTGAATTTCGGTACCCGTAACCAAATGAAGAGCGAGATGGCAACAGAGATAGCTGCAACGCTTGCTTTTTCAGCCATACAGAATAACGACAAGATTGGAGTGATATTCTTTTCTGATCGTATAGAAAAGTATATTCCACCGAAGAAAGGACGTAAGCACATCCTTTATATCATAAGAGAGATGCTGGACTTCAAGGCAGAGTCAAAAAAGACTGACGTGTCTGTTGCGCTGGAGTATCTCGGAAGAATGCAGAAGCGTCGCTGTACAGCGTTCGTGATGAGTGACTTCTATGACCGAAAGGATTTTGAAAAACCATTGCAAGTATGCCGTTCCCGACATGATGTAGTGGGAATACAGTTGTATGACCCATTATTGAAGTCATTGCCTGATGTGGGATTGCTCAGAGTACATGACGCAGAGAACGGTCACGAACAGTATATCGATACTTCAAGTCGAGCATTAAGACGTGCTCATGCTGCTTACTGGCAGGAAAGAACTGATAACCTAAGGAAACTCTTTCAGCGTAATTCCGTTGATTATATCTCTGTAGCAACGGATGGAGACTTCGTAAAGGCTTTGCGAATGCTTTTTATGCAGAGAGGATGATTGATAATGCATAATTGATAATTCATAATTTATAATTGGAAGTGATATTTACATTTCGACATATATCATTGTGTATCGCAATGCTTCTGATGACATTTTCCGCAAAGGCTGACGTTATAGTGGAAAGTGTCATTGATAGCGTTCAGATGGTGGTGGGTGAACAGACTTCATTACATGTCAGTGCTACGATAAAACCTGGACAGAAAGTGCAGTTTATGCCTTTCAAACCTCAACAGATGATAGCACCGGGAATAGAGATTGTCAACATACCTTATACTGATACCGTTGATGCTGATGATGGTTTCATTAAGGTAACTCAGCATCTTACGCTTACAGCTTTCGAAGATACTTTGTATTATATACCTGCCATGAAGGTAAAGGTTGATGGGAAAGATTATAACACTAAGAATCTGGCGCTTAAGGTGCTTACAATAGATGTTGACACGTTGCATCCTAATCAGTTCTATGGACCAAAGGACGTACAGGATAATCCTTTCAAATGGTCGGAGTGGGAGCATCTGTTACTTATGGCTGTATTGGCGATGGTGCTGTATGTTCTATGTTGGTTGGCATATTTGAGACTGAAGAGCAACAAGCCTATACAACTGAAGGTACGCATAAGGAAGATTATACCGCCTCATCAGCGCGCCCTCAATGCTATTGATGAGATAAAGACTGGTGGTATGCCGTCAGATGAGAAAATGTATTATACCCAGCTGACCGATACTCTTCGAAAATATATAGAGGAACGATTTGGATTCAGCGCTATGGAGATGACGAGTGCAGAGATTATCGGTCGTTTGAAAGAAGTGGGAGACCAAGAGAAACTTCAGGAACTTACGATGCTCTTTGAAACTGCAGACCTTGTAAAGTTTGCGAAATATACCGTTGGAATGAGTGAAAACGATAGAAATCTCGTTTCGGCTGTTGACTTCATAAATAACACGAAACAGGAGAATGTTCCTACCGAGGAACGTGTGGAACCAACAGTGACAGAACAACAGCGCCAGACTATACGTATGAGAATATCACTGAAATGGGCAATGGTGATACTTATCGTTGCTGCTACTGCCTTAGTGACGTATGTATGCTGGAACCTATGGGAGATAAAATCATAATTCATAAATAATAATAATCAACGTTTTGGAATTTACACAACCTATATATTTCCTTTTGCTTCTATTGCTCGTACCGTATGTGATATGGTATGTGCTTTTCCGTAACCGTGGTAAAAGGAAGATGGAAGCATCAATGACTATAAGCGATACCTTCGCATATAAGGATGCTCCTGTTAGCATGAGGGTAAGGTTGATACACCTTCCTATGATACTTCGATGTGCAGCTTTTACTCTCATTGTTATTGCAATGGCACGTCCGCAAACTCATAATGCCTGGGACGAACGTACGGTCGAAGGTATTGATATTATGCTTGCCATGGATGTGTCAACAAGTATGTTGGCAGAGGACTTGAGACCTAATCGTATAGAAGCAGCCAAGAAAGTGGCAGAGGAGTTTATCAGTGACAGACCGAATGATAATATAGGTCTTACTATCTTTGCTGGAGAGGCGTTTACGCAGTGCCCGATGACTGCAGATCATGCATCTCTTTTCAATTTACTGAAAGGTGTCAACACAAAGATAGCTGCAGAAGGACTGATAAGTGATGGTACAGCTATTGGTATGGGATTGGCAAATGCTGTCAGCAGACTCAAGAACAGTAAGGCGAAGAGTAGGGTAGTGATATTGCTTACTGATGGTTCAAATAATATGGGTGATATCTCTCCGATGACTGCTGCGCAGATAGCTAAGAGCCTTGGTATAAGAGTCTATACAATAGGCGTTGGAACAAACAAGGTAGCAAGATATCCTATGCCTGTGGCAGGCGGTGTGCAGTATGTAAATATTCCTGTGGAAATCGATACGAAGACACTGAAAAATATAGCGATGACAAGCGATGGTAACTATTATCGTGCAACGAATAACAAAGAACTGAGTCAGATATACAAGGATATTGATAAACTGGAGAAGTCTCGTATGAACGTGAAGAAATTCTCCAAGAGATACGAGGCGTTCCAACCATTTGCCGTTGCTGCGCTCATTATGTTAATTCTTGAAATGCTGCTTAGACTGACCGTGCTTAGAAAAATATAAAGGTGTATGCTTAGATTTGATGATACGATATATCTGTGGTTGCTCTGCGTTATACCTGTGATGACTCTGCTTATGTTGTGGGCGGAGTTTCGCAGACGTAGAATGCTGAAAAGACTTGGTGACCTACAACTGATAAAAGAATTGATGCCTGATGCTTCTGCCAAGAGACGATGGACAAAGTTTGCTATCGTACAGGCAATCATTGCTCTTGTTGTTCTCATGTTGGCAAGGCCTCAAATGGGTACAAGAGTGTCCCACGAAAAGCGTAATGGTATAGAGGCTATAATATGTCTTGATATCAGTAATTCCATGATGGCGGAAGACGTTGTGCCAAATCGTTTGCAGAAGAGTAAGATGTTGATAGAGAATCTTGTAGAGCATTTCTCTAATGATAAGATTGGTCTTATTGTCTTTGCTGGTGATGCCTTTGTGCAGTTGCCTATAACAAGTGACTATGTTTCGGCAAAGATGTTCTTGCAAAGTATTGATCCTTCACTTATTCAAACACAAGGAACAGACATCGCTCAGGCTATTGATCTGGCATCGAATAGTTTTACTCAACAGAAAAATGTTGGTAAGGCGATTATCGTGATTACTGATGGTGAAGATCATGAAGGAGGTGCTATGGAAGCAGCAAAGGAAGCCAAGGCAAAGGGATATAAGGTCTTTATGCTTGGAATAGGAGATACTTCTGGAGCTCCTATACCAGTACATGGTGGCGGATATATGCAAGATAATACCGGCAATACAGTAATGACAGCTCTGAACGATAAGATGTGCCGTGATATTGCTGCTGCGGGAAATGGTACCTTTATTCATGTAGATAATACATCAGCGGCACAGGAAATGCTTAATGATGAAATAGCAAAGATGCAAAAAGGTGAGATGCAGTCTGTTGTGTATTCTGAATATGACGAACAGTTTCAGGCGTTTGGTATTTTAGCAATCATATTTATAATACTTGAGGTTTGCATCAGTGAGGCGGTTAATCCTTGGATGAGAAAGATAACGTTGTTCAAGAAAAGGAATACAGCTATTTTGCTTCTGCTTCTTTGTTCTGTGATGACGATGAATGCTCAGAGTGATCGACAGCATATTCGTTCTGGCAATCGTACTATGAGAGGTGCTGCACAAGACGCGGCAACCAAGGCTGAGGTGGCATACCGTAAGGCATTGGCTTCGAATCCTTCAAATAGTCAGGCAATGTATAACCTTGGTTGTGCTCTGATGGCACAGCAGAAAGACTCTATGGCTATGGAGATGTTGCAAAAGGCTGCAAAAGCTGAGAAAAGTGCAACAAGACGTGCGTTGTCATATCATAATATGGGTGTTATAATGCAAAAACAACAACAGTATGGTCCTGCTATTGAAATGTACAAGCAAGCGCTAAGACTGACGCCCCATGACAATGCTGCAAGATATAATATGGTATTATGTCAGCGATTGAAGAAAGACGAAGACAAAAATAATCAGAACAATAACCAGAACAAGGATAAAAATAACAACCAGGATAAAGACAAAAACGACAAAAACAAAGATAAAGATAAAAATAAGGACGACAAAGATAATCAGAATAAAAATAATAACGACAAACAAGACGAGCAAAACAAACAAAATCAAAACCCAAAGCCTCAGCAGCAAATGAGCAAGGAAAATGCAGAACAATTGTTAAATGCTGCGATGCAGAACGAAAAGGCTACTCAGGAGAGAATGAAGAAAGCGATGAGCCAGCCTCGACGAAAGAATATTCTTAAAAACTGGTAAGCAAGTGTTAGTGAGTCATATTATCCAATGAAAAAAATAGTTTATATCTACATATATCTTCTCTTTGTGCCGATGGTGCTGTTGGCGCAGAAGATTACTGTACAAGGACCAACACAAGTGTCAGCGGGTGAACAATTTTATCTGCGTTATACTGTGAACACAACAGACGTCAAGGGGTTTCGTGCCGGAAACATACCTGATGCTTTTGAGGTGCTTATGGGACCAAGTCAGAGTACACAACAGAGCATATCCATTGTTAACGGAAATGTGACTCAGAACTCTTCGGTAACATATACTTACGTGTTGATGGCTACCAAGAACGGTACGTTCGTAATTCCTTCGGCTCGAGCTACTGTAGCAGGAAACAATGTTAACTCACAAGCATTGAAGATTACAGTGTCTGGTTCAATGCCACAAAATCAAGGTGGCGGAAGAGCACAGCAACAACGTCCGCAGCAGCGCGTGGAACGTGCTGGAAGCAGAATATCAGGTAACGATTTGTTCATAAAGGTTACTGCAAATAAACAGCGAGTTCATGAACAAGAACCAATATTGTTGACATATAAGGTATATACCCAAGTGGAACTTACTCAGTTGGAAGGAAAAATGCCAGACCTCAATGGCTTTCATACTCAGGAGGTGCCATTACCACAACAGAAAAGTTTCCATATAGAGTCAATAAATGGACGATCATATAACTGTGTCACATGGAGTCAGTACGTGATGTATCCTCAAATGTCAGGAAAGTTAGAGATTCCTGCTCTTACTTTCAAGGGAATCGTGGTTCAGCAGAATCCTAATGTGGATCCTTTTGAAGCCTTCTTTAATGGTGGTTCTGGATATATAGAGGTTAAAAAAGAAATTGTTGCTCCAAGTGTTACAATACAAGTTGATCCGTTGCCTGATAAACCAGCCAATTTTTCAGGAGGTGTAGGAACTTTTGATGTATCTGCATCAATTGAAAAGAATACAGTAAAAGCGGGTGACCCTGTATCATTGCGGTTTGTAGTAAACGGTACGGGTAACATGAAGCTTATCAAAGCTCCAGAGGTAACATTGCCAAAGGATTTTGATAAGTATGAACCTAAAATTACAGACAAGACGAAACTTACCGCCAATGGTATAACAGGAAGCATGATTTATGATATGCTTATTGTGCCAAGGAACATGGGAAAATATACCATTCCTGCAATGGAGTTCGTGTATTTTGATACAAAGTCATCATCGTACAAGACACTCACTACGCAACCTATAGAACTGACCGTAGAGAAAGGATCAGGAAAAGGTGGAGGGGTCGTGGATTATTCACGTCCAAACGATAATGATGTCAGCGATATTATCACCGACAAGGAGGATGTGGAGAATCCTTCAGATACCTTGTTTGGCTCCAATATATATATAGGTGTCAATGCTATTGTAGTATTACTCTTCATTGCTTTGCTGGTGATATTCCGTAAACGTGCTATGGATCTGGCAGATGTTGCAGCAATGAGAGGTAAAAATGCAAATAAGGTTGCAGGTAAACGTCTAAAGATAGCCGCAAAACTTCTGAAGCAAGGTAAAGGCAATGAGTTCTACGATGAAGTGTTGAGGGCTTTGTGGGGATATGTGAGTGACAAACTTACTATGCCTGTAGAACAACTCTCTCGTGAGAATATTTCTCAGAAGCTGTCGGAGAAGAATGTAACGGAGGAAGTGGTGAATAGTTTTATCGAGGCTATTGACGAATGTGAGTTTGCTCGTTTCGCTCCAGGTGATCCTGTTGGTAATATGAATAAGACATACGATAAGGCTGCCGATGCCATTACAAATATAGAAAATGGTATAAAGAAACCTATGCAACAGAACAGTACGATTGTGAGAAGTGTCATCCTTTTGATGATGATATTACCGTGTAGTGCCATTTGTCATGCAGGAAATGACAAAGCTAACGCTGATGCTGCGTATCGTAATGGTGATTATCAGAATGCTATAGCTCTATATCAAAAAGAATTGAAAAGTGGTGTTTCGGCTTCAGCATATCATAATCTTGGTAATGCCTATTATCGCATAGATAACATTCCAATGGCAATATTGTCTTATGAGAAAGCAAAGAAACTGTCACCTATGGACAAGAGAATTCAGCACAGTCTTGATATTGCCAGAAACAAGACTATTGATAAATTGCAGTCTGAGTCTGACTTTATATTTGTACAATGGTTTCAAGGCTTGTGTAATAGTAGGTCAATAGATAGTTGGGCAAAAACGGCATTGGTATCGCTCGTCGTTTCTTTACTGCTCTTCCTTGTGTATCTATTCATTGATAATATGGTAGTAAGAAGAGTGTCCTTTTATGGGTCATGCTTCTTCTTGGTGATATTCATTGCAACAAATGTTTTTGCGTGGAATAGAAAAAGAATGCTGGATAATCACGACTCAGCGGTCGTTATGTCGCCTGTTGTTGTAGTGAAATCTTCGCCTACGATAAAATCACCAGATGCATGTGTAATACATGAAGGTACATGTGTAAGCATAAAGGATAAGGAAATGAAAGGATGGTACGGCATTCGTCTCTCAGATGGACGCGAGGGATGGATAAAGGCAAATGACGTAAAAGAGATATAAAACCATGCAGATAGAAACTATTGATCAGTTCGGTATTGATGTGCTCTTGGGAAGTAATAATGCTTTCCTTGACCATTTTGCGCTCACAATGACAAATGCTTTTACTTGGGTGCCACTGTATATTGCTCTTCTTGTACTCGTAATCAAGAATAATGATAATATGCAGCAGATTGCATTGTGTTTTTTCTGTGGCGTATTGGGAGTTGCTCTTGCTTCAATTATGGCAGATGTTATAGTGAAACCATGGGTGGCAAGACTGAGACCGTGTAATGAACCAACAGTGAAATATCTTGTGCAGATAGCAGGAAATCTACATAATAAAGATTATTCTTTCTTTTCTGCCCATGCTGCCAACACAATGTCTTTGGCTATATTCTTTTCCTTGCTTGTTAGGAGCGCATGGCTAAGTCTTGTTCTTGTAGGATGGTCATTGTTAAATTGTTGGACGCGTTTGTATCTCGGACAACACTATATGACAGACATAATGGTTGGACTATCATGGGGCGTAGTCGTAGGAATTGTGTGTTATTTAGTTCACTGGAAAATCAGTCGAAACTTTCCAAAGAAGCGCTTCGTGTCATCACAATACACTTCCTCGGGATATACTTACCTTGATATAGACGTTGTGTTTTCTGTAATAGCTATGACAGTAGCGTATGCCATGCTCCCGATGACATAATTGATTAAAAGTTTACTGTCAGTAAATCATTCTTGTCTTTCTTTGAACGACAGACGTATTCAAAGTGAAAACCTGCTTCAACGTATGATTTCATCTGTGTTGATTCGGTAATACTTTTTCGCAGGACATCCTTTATCATTGCTTCGTTTTCTTTTATGACGTTTGTATCGTCAAGAACATCCGAGAACGTACAATAATATGTGAATTTGTTCTGTTTTCTGTTGTATGTTACACTGTCTGTTGAAATATAGTTAACAGGTGGCGTAGGACAATAGCGACGCGTGTATTCACTCGCTTCTTTTTCTGCCATATCCTGTATGGTTTGTTTCTGACATGATAGAACTGTTATGCCAACAAATAAAGTTAAGATGATGTATTGGTAAGCTTTCATTGTTTTTTCTGATTTTTCAATGCAAAATTATACATTTTTCTTCTAATATCAAAAAAAATGTAAAAAAATACTCTTCAGTTTTGGGTATTTGTCAAAAATGTTATATCTTTGTACGTTGAAAGAATTGTTTGTAGGCGTAAATATGTCGCCTTAATTGAATTTTAACCTCTGTCTAAATGAATCATATTAGAAATTTTTGTATAATAGCCCATATTGATCATGGCAAAAGTACTATAGCTGACCGTTTGTTGGAATATACCAATACCATACAGATAACGGAAGGTCAGATGCTTGATGATATGGATCTGGAAAAAGAGCGTGGTATAACTATTAAGAGTCATGCCATCCAGATGGAATACGAAAAGGACGGAGAGAAATATATACTTAACCTTATAGATACTCCGGGACACGTCGATTTTTCATACGAGGTAAGCAGAAGTATTGCTGCGTGTGAAGGTGCTATACTTGTTGTAGATGCTACGCAGGGTGTTCAGGCTCAGACAATCTCTAATCTCTATATGGCAATAGAACATGACCTGGAGATTATACCTGTATTGAACAAGATAGATATGCCAGCAGCGCATCCAGACGAAGTTGAGGATGAAATTATAGAGCTTATTGGTTGTAAACCAGAAGAGATAATACGTGCAAGTGGTAAGACGGGAGAGGGAATACCTGAGATATTGGATGCCGTGATAGAGAGAATTCCGCACCCTGTAGGTGATAAAGATGCTCCACTGCAAGCGCTTATCTTTGACTCTGTTTTCAATAGTTTCCGTGGCATCATTGCATATTTTAAGATACAAAACGGTAGTATAAAGAAAGGTGACAAAGTTAAGTTCTTCAATACTGGTATGGAATATGATGCTGACGAGGTTGGAGTTCTTAAGATGGACATGATACCTCGCAAGGAGATGAATACCGGTGAAGTGGGATATATCATTTCCGGTATTAAGGATGCCAAGGAGGTGAAGGTGGGTGACACAATTACGCATGTCTCAAAACCTTGTGACAATGCTATCAGTGGATTCCAAGAAGTAAAACCGATGGTCTTTGCTGGTGTGTATCCAATTGATCCTGCTGATTACGAAAACCTTCGTGCTTCATTAGAGAAACTTCAGCTCAATGATGCTTCGCTTACATTTATGCCAGAGAGTTCTGTTGCTCTTGGATTTGGTTTCCGTTGCGGTTTCTTAGGACTGTTGCACATGGAGATAGTTCAAGAACGCTTGGACCGCGAGTTTAACATGGATGTTATAACCACAGTCCCTAACGTATCATATATGGTGTATGACAAGCAAGGAAATGAGAAAGAGGTGCATAACCCTTCAGGATTGCCAGATGCTACAATGATTGACCATATTGAAGAACCATACATCAAGGCAACAATCATCACCGATGCCAATTATATTGGTGGTATCATGAAGCTTTGCTTGGATAAGAGAGGAGAACTTGTTAAACAAGAATATGTGTCAGGCAATCGTGTAGAACTGCACTTTATGATTCCATTAGGAGAGATAGTCATAGACTTCTATGATAAATTGAAGTCTATATCAAAGGGATATGCTTCATTTGACTATCACATAGATAGTTATAGACCGTCAAAATTAGCAAAACTTGATATCCTGTTGAATGGAGAACCTGTTGATGCTCTTTCTACCTTGACACATAATGATAATGCCGTAACATTCGGAAGACGTATGTGTGAAAAGCTTAAAGAGCTTATTCCACGCCAGCAGTTTGATATAGCAATTCAGGCAGCTATAGGAGCAAAGATTATTGCCCGCGAGACTATCAAATGTGTACGTAAGGATGTGACAGCAAAATGTTACGGTGGTGATGTAAGCCGTAAGAGAAAGCTTCTTGAGAAGCAGAAAAAAGGAAAAAAGCGTATGAAGCAAATAGGAAATGTGGAAGTTCCGCAGAAAGCGTTCCTTGCTGTGCTGAAACTGGATTGATGCTTTGCTATCCTTTATCATGACAAGAATTAACCAACCTTAAATACAATATAGAATGAAAGACCTTAACATTCCAATCCGAGACATCGCTCGTGAGCTAGCACGACGATTCAGTACAATGACTCATGACGAGTTGGACGTCCTGGAGAGCATCATCGAACCGATGAAGTTTGTCAAGGGCTCTACAATCCTTGAGGTTGGTGATACAAGTAAATACATTTACTATGTTCACCAAGGCCTTGTTAGACAGTATTATTACAAGAATGACAAAGAGATGACGTCATTTCTTGGTGTTGATGGTTCTATAATACTTAGTGTGGAAAGCCTTTTCCGTGAGACTCCTACGCAGGAATGTATAGAAGCATTGGAACCAACATACATTTATGCTCTTCCTAAGAAACGTCTGGAAGAGGTAGCGCTTCATAATCAGAATATACAGATTCTGTATAGAAAAATACTAGAGGAAGCATTGATTGCATCACAAGTCCATGCTGATTTGGTTCGTTTCGAGACAGCGCAAGATCGTTATAGACGTATATGCAAGCAGATGCCAAAGGTTGTCTTGCGAGCACCGTTGGTATTCATTGCAAGTTATTTGCAGATGACCCCAGAAACGCTAAGTCGTGTACGTTCTTCAACGCTTATTGACTAATATCGTATAAAAAGAAGTAATGAAGGAATTGTTATATATCTTTGTAGGTGGAGGCATTGGAAGTGTATTCCGTTATATTGTCTCTATGATCTGGAAGCACATAACGTTACATCCAGATTATCAGGATATTCTTTTCCCATGGCCGACATTTCTTGTAAATGTATTAGGATGTTTCATTATAGGATTATTCTATCATTGCTCTGAACGGTGGGGTCTGTCACCGGAAATGAGACTCTTATTGACAACAGGTTTGTGTGGTGGCTTTACTACTTTTTCAACTTTCTCCTATGAGGGAATTTCATTACTTACGAGTGGACACTATATAGTATATGGAGTATATCTCTTTTTGAGTATTCTCTTTGGTTTATTGGCAGTATTAACGCCTATATATTTAATAAGGTGAAATAGATTTATGTTACAAAAAGACAGTAAGATTTATGTGGCTGGACACCATGGGTTGGTTGGTTCAGCCATTTGGAATAATTTGAAATCACGTGGTTACAACAACCTTGTTGGTCGTAGTCATAAGGAGTTGGACCTTACAGATCAGCTTGCAGTACGTCGTTTCTTTGATGAAGAACGACCTGATGCCGTAGTTCTTGCTGCTGCTTTTGTAGGTGGTATTATGGCGAATTCTCTTTACAGAGCTGACTTCATGATGATGAATATGAAGATTCAGTGCAACGTCATCTCAGAAGCCTATGCTCATGGTGTACAGAAACTCCTTTTCTTGGGTTCTACATGTATCTATCCTAAGAATGCTCCACAGCCAATGAAGGAAGATTGTCTTTTGACAAGCGAACTGGAATATACTAACGAGGAATATGCCATAGCAAAAATTGCCGGATTGAAGATGTGTGAATCCTATAATCTTCAGTATGGTACAGACTATATTGCTGTTATGCCAACTAACCTTTATGGTCCTAATGATAACTTCCATCTTGAGAATTCACATGTTATGCCAGCAATGATGCGTAAAGTATATCTTGCTAAACTCATAGCTGATGGCATGTGGGAAGATATTCGTAAGGACCTTACTATCCGTCCTGTCGGTGCGAATATTAAAGAAAATGGAGAAATTGTGCGTTATGTTATTGATGGAGAGTCTGATGAAGCATTGATATTAAAAGTTCTTGCGTTCTATGGAATAGAGAATAACAAGGTAACCCTCTGGGGAACAGGAAAACCTTTACGTGAGTTCCTTTGGTCTGAGGATATGGCTGACGCTTCCGTTCATGTTCTTCTCAATGTGAATTTTAGCGACATCATAGGTATAGAAAAATATTCAAGCGTTCATTATGGCGTAAAGGCTGATGGTGTTGTTGATCGTAATCACTCTACCGGTCGAGGCGGCGCTATCCCATCGCTTGGCGAGATACGTAACTGCCATATTAATGTTGGTACAGGTAAAGAGTTGACAATTCGTGAATTGTCAGAACTAGTAGCAAAAGCAGTTGATTTCAATGGTGAGATTCTCTTTGATGCAGAAAAGCCGGATGGAACAATGCGCAAACTTATTGATGTTACTAAACTTCATAATCTTGGCTGGACACACAAGGTTGAAATTGAAGATGGTGTAAACAAGCTATTTGATTGGTATAAGCAGAGTTTGAGTTAAATAATCTAAGAATTTTTTATTATAAATATCATAAAAATGGAAAAGAAAAACATTGCTCTTATTACTGGTGTAACAGGTCAGGATGGTTCTTATCTTTCAGAGTTCCTTCTTGCGAAAGGTTATGAAGTTCATGGTATTATACGACGTTCATCTGTCGATTATCGTGAGCGTATCGCACATCTTGAGGGTACACCAAACTTTCACCTTCACTATGCTGACATGAGTGACTCTATGTCGCTTGTTAAACTTGTAGGACAGGTGCAGCCAACAGAAATTTATAATCTTGCAGCACAGTCACACGTACAGGTGTCTTTTGATGCTCCTGAGTTTACTGCTGATGTTGATGCAGTAGGCGTACTGCGTGTATTGGAGGCTGTTCGTACAAATCACCTTGAGAAGACATGTAAGATTTATCAGGCTTCTACATCTGAGCTCTATGGTAAGGTAGAAGAAGTTCCTCAGAATGAGAATACTCCGTTCCATCCTTATTCACCATATGCTGTTGCCAAGCTCTATGGCTTCTGGATTATCAAGGAATATCGTGAGGCGTATAACATGTTCTGTTGCTCTGGTATTCTCTTTAACCATGAGTCAGAACGTCGTGGTGAGACATTCGTTACAAGAAAGATAACACTTGCTGCTGCTCGTATTGCTCAGGGAAAGCAAGAGAAACTCTTCCTCGGAAACCTTGATTCACTCCGTGACTGGGGCTATGCAAGGGATTATGTAGAGTGCATGTGGCTCATACTTCAGAATGATAAACCAGAAGATTTCGTAATTGCAACTGGCGTACAGCACTCTGTTCGTGAATTTACATACGCTGCTTTCAAGGCTGCAGGTATAGAACTGAAGTTTGAAGGTAAGGAGATGGATGAAAAGGGTATATGTGTGGCTGGTCCAGAAGAACTCGTCGGCAAGACTCTCGTTGAGGTCAGCCCTGACTTCTATCGTCCAACAGACGTTGTAAATCTTTGGGGCGATCCAACAAAGGCAAAGAAGGAGTTGGGTTGGAATCCTCAGTCAACCACTTTCGAGCAGTTGGTTGAGATTATGGTAAAGCATGATATGGAGAAGGTAGCGGCTGATGCCGTTGTTGCGTCAATGCGCACAAATCTTGCCGAGTACCTCGAAAAGGGTCTCGTCAAGTAAGATTTATATAAGAACGATATACTATAGGGTTAAGGAAGTCAACTTCCTTAACCCTTTTTTTGTGCAATATAGTGTTCTTATTGTTGCACGATTGCATTGTATTTGTTATACGATTGTAATAGATTTTTGCATAAATTCTTTGTAAAAGTTGTACAATTACATTCGCGTGTATATAAAATAAGGTGTAAAGTCTTTGCTAATTCAGATTTTTTTTGTAACTTTGTGCCGTTTTAGTGTGTGGTAGCATGCATGAAGCACAAAAGCCTTCTAATTTAAGGCGTAAACATGAAAAAATATAAATCAAAATAACAAAAAATCAAAATGGCAGTTTTAGGAAAAATCCGTTCAAAAGGTGCTTTGTTAGTAGGCATCATCGGTTTGGGTCTTTTCAGCTTTATAGCAGAAGAGGCATTCCGTTCTTGTGAAAGCACAAAGAACAACGAGCGTCAGAAGATTGCTGAGGTGCTCGGTGAGAAACTTACTTATCAGGAGTTCAATGAGTTGGTAGATGAATATACCGACGTATTGAAGATGACTCAAGGTAAGGAGAACCTTAATGAGGATGAACTGAATCAAGTTCGTGACATGGTATGGGGTACATACCTTCAGAATGCTCTCATAGCAGCAGAGGCAGAGAAGCTCGGTCTTAAGGTTACAGACGATGAGGTTCGTGATATCCTCAACGAGGGTACAGACCCAATGCTTCGTCAGACTCCTTTCTTCAATCAGCAGACACAGAAGTTTGATGCAAATGCACTGAAGAACTTCCTTGCAGAGTACAAGAAAGCTCAGACATCTAATCCACAGGCTGCTGAACAGTATCGCACTGTTTACAACTATTGGAAGTTCATGGAGAAGGGTCTTCGCCAGCAGACTCTCGCTCAGAAGTATCAAACACTTCTCGGTTCTTGCTTCCTCTCAAACAAGGTAGAGGCAAAGCAGGTATTCAACGAGGAGAATCTTGAGGCTGACGTTGAGCTCGCTGCGTTCCTTTACAACTCTGTTGCAGACAAGGACGTAAAAGTTGAGGAATCAGACCTTAAGGCAAAGTATGATGAGTTGAAGCCACGCTTCAAGCAGTATGAAGAGTCACGCGACATTAAGTTTGTAAGTGTTAAGGTTAAGGCTTCTGCTAACGATCGTGCAGCACTCAACAAGCAGGTTACAGAGTTCGGTCAGACACTTGCTTCTGCAGAAGACCCATCAGAGGTAGTACGTAAGTCTGGTAGCTCTGTTGCATACCTTGGCGTTCCTGTTCTCAAAACAGCATATCCTTCTGATATCCAGACTCTTCTTGATTCTATCGCAGTTGGTTCTACAACAGCAATGAAGGAGAATCTTCAGGATAACACCCTTAATATTGTTCGCCTTATCTCTAAGCAGGAACTTCCTGACTCTATTGAGTTCCAGGCTATAAATGTAGGTGGTGAAACAGTTGAAGCTGCTCATGTTCGTGCAGACTCAATCGCTAAGGCTCTTGCTGCTGATGCTTCACAGTGGGATGCTCTCGCAAAGAAGTATGGTCAGACAGGTGAAAAGCAGTGGATGACAACACAGCAGTATCAGATGGCTCCATCTCTTGATGCAGACACAAAGTCATATATCATGGCTCTCAACACTATGGCTGCTGGCGAGACACGCAACATCGCTACAAACATGGGCAACATAATTCTTAAGGTAACAGACCGTAAGGCATTTACAACAAAGTATGTTGCAGCAGTTATCAAGGCTGACATCAATTTCTCTAAAGATACTTACTCACAGGCATACAACAAGTTCTCTCAGTATGTTTCAGAGAACCAGACTTTAGAAGGTCTTGAGAAGGCAGCAAAGAAGAATGGCTATACCGTTCAGGATAATGCAGACGTTCGTACAATGCAGCATCTCATTGCTGGTATCCATGGTTCACACGAAGCATTGAAGTGGGTATTTGAAGCTAAGGAAGGTGATGTTTCTCCACTTTATGAATGTGGTGAGAATGACAATCTTCTTGTTATTGCACTGACAAAGATTCATGAGAAGGGTTTCCGTACTCTTGATGACGAGCAGGTAAAGGAATTTGTTAAGGCTGAGGTTATAAAGGACAAAAAAGCTGAGAAACTTATGGCTAAGGCACAAGGTGTAAAGAATGTTGCAGAGGCTAAAGCGAAAGGTGCACAGGTTGCTCCTGTTAATCAGATAACCTTCGCTGCTCCTACGTTCGTAGCACTCTCTGGTGCATCAGAGCCAGCTATTAGCGGTGCTGTTGCTGCTACAGAGATGGGTAAGTTCTCTGCAAAGCCTGTAAAGGGTAACGGCGGTGTATATGTCTTCAAGGTTAAGACAAAGAAGAACCGTGCAATGCAGTATGATGAGAAGTCTTACATGCAGCGCCTTGCACAGCGAGCTATGCAGGCAGCTGGCAACTTCATGCAGGAACTTTATGTTAATGCAAATGTAAAGGACAATAGATACCTCTTCTTCTAGTCGTCCAGACATAATATTACAAAAAGAGTGAATCAGGAAATTTACCCGATTCACTCTTTTTTTTATGTGTTGTTGTATGTGCCTTGTTAAAGGTTAAGGTGTTGTCCTGTAATGCTTCGCTCAATGCGTGATACCTCTTCGGGTGTTCCTGTTGCTACTATCTCACCACCTTTGTCACCACCTTCTGGTCCAATGTCTATAATATGGTCAGCACATTTAATCACGTCCATATTATGTTCTATAATTATTATGGTATGTCCTCGTTTTATAAGTTCATTGAAGGCATGAAGTAACTTCTTTATATCATGGAAATGAAGTCCCGTCGTAGGTTCATCAAAGATAAATAGGGTAGGTTCTTGTCGTTCCTGCGAAATGTAGTAAGCTAGTTTCACACGCTGGTTCTCACCACCAGACAGGGTAGATGAGGACTGTCCTAACTGTATATATCCCAATCCCACTTCATCAAGTGGTAGAAGTCTATCTACAATGGCGCGAAGATTGTTACGTACAGATACTTTCTTTTCCTTTTCAAGTTGTTCAGAGAAGAATGCGATAGATTCAGAAACCGTCATACGTAGAATGTCATCTATATTCTTTCCTTCGTAACGTACCTCTAGAACTTCTCGCTTGAAACGCTTTCCATGACATGCTTCACATGTTAGTGTAAGGTCTGCCATAAACTGCATCTCAACAGTTGTAACACCAGCACCTTTACATTCCTCACAACGTCCACCATCTGTATTAAAAGAGAAGTATTGTGGAGTTATATTCATCTGTTGCGCCAATGGTTGTGAAGCAAACAACTGACGAATGGCATCGTATGCCTTGATGTATGTTGCAGGATTCGAACGTGTTGATTTACCAATAGGATTCTGATCAACCATCTCAATATGATGTATTGAATCTAAGTCACCTTCTATAGATGAATATGTTCCTGGTATATCAGCAACTTCATCCAGTCTGCGTTTTATTATTGGATATAATGTACCCCTTATAAGTGAAGATTTGCCTGAACCACTGACACCTGTCACTACGGTCATCACATTCAAAGGGAACTCTGCGTCCACTCCTTTAAGGTTGTTCATACGTGCACCACGTAAGATTATGCTTTTGTTCCATGGACGCCTTGATTCTGGAATGTCAATCTTTTCTGTACCTGTCAGATATTCAATAGTATGACTACGAGGATACTTCTTCAAAGACTCAATGGTGATGTCCTTTGCATTGCCTTCGAAGACTATCTCGCCACCGTTCACTCCCGCATCAGGACCAACGTCAATAAGATAGTCTGCTGCACGAAGAAGTTCCTCGTCGTGCTCCACAACGACAACTGTATTACCTATCTTCTGTAGTTTTCTAAGTACTCCGATAAGCCGTTCGGTATCCCTACTGTGCATACCTATTGATGGCTCGTCAAGGATATACAAAGAGCCCACCAATGATGAACCCAATGAAGTAGTGAGATTGATACGCTGACTCTCTCCACCTGACAAAGTGTTACTTGGACGATTGAGAGTAAGGTATCCTAAACCGACGTCAAGAAGGAATTGTAAACGACTATTGATCTCTGTCAGCAAGCGCTCTGCAACCTTTGCACTGTGCTTGTCAAGTTTTATGTTGTGAAACCATTCTGCCAATTCGGTAATTGGCATACAAACAAGTTCCGTTATGGTCTTTCCTGCAACTTTGACATAGTTTGCTTCTTTTCTCAAGCGTGTGCCATGACACTCCGGACATATTGTCTTGCCACGATACCTTGCAAGCATTACACGATATTGTATCTTGTACTGATTTTCACGTACCATTTGGAAGAAATCATCAATGCTTACGCGCTCCATCTTTGGCAAATGCGCATCGGATGGCAGACCATGCCATAGCCAACCTTTTTGTTCCTCTGACAACTCACAATAAGGTGTGAAAATAGGGAAGTTGTCAATAGCTGCACGGCGTATGAATTCAGTACGCCATCCCCCCATTTTTTCTCCGTGCCAACATTGTACACATCCGTCATATACGCTAAGTGACGGATTGGGAATGACGAGATTCTCGTCAATACCCATTATTTTTCCAAATCCTTCACATGACTGGCACACACCAACTGGCGAGTTGAAAGCGAATAGTCCGTCTGTTGGTTCTTCGAATGTAAGCCCATCTGCTTCCAGGCGCGTTGAGAAATCGTAGCATATATTTGATGGAAGGAAAATAAGGCGGCATGTGCCTTGACCTTCATAGAATGCAGTCTCCGTAGAATCTGTAAGGCGTGATATTGTTTCCTGGCTATCATCCACGCTCATTCTGTCTATCAGAAGCCAAATATCTTCAGCCTTGACTTTATCTGTAGCATGTTGTTCAAGAAAATCGTCTATTCGTTGTGCTTCTTCTTTATAATATATGCGTGAGTAACCTTGCAAAGAAGCCATTTCCAACTGACGCTGTGGAGTACGGTTTTCTTGTACATGTAATGGAGCAAGAAGCATGAAGCGAGTACCTTTTGTATATGTCAGCATACATTGCACAACGTCTTCAGGTGTATGTTTCTTCACCTCTATATTTGAGATAGGAGAGTATATCTTTCCTATTCGAGCAAAGAGAAGACGCATGAATTCGTATATCTCAGTGCTTGTTCCTACTGTAGAGCGTGGATTCTTGCTTGCTACTTTCTGTTCTATTGCTATAGCAGGTGGCAGTCCGAGTATGAAGTCACACTCTGGTTTGCTCATTCTTCCAAGAAACTGACGGGCATAGGATGAAAGACTTTCAACATATCTTCGTTGCCCTTCCGCATAGAGAGTGTCAAAGGCTAAAGACGATTTTCCCGAACCACTTACGCCAGCAATTGCAACGAAAGTGTTTCGGGGAATATTTACAGAGACGTTCTTGAGATTATTAACACGTGCTCCCTTAATCTTTATGTTTTCTTTCATCAGAATTTACCAAGAATCTTATCTAATGCCCAGTTTGTTGGTGTAGAACTTAAGGCGGTGCATTGACAGTCACCCTTGCCTTGCAATGTTTCTACAACAGCTTGTATCAATGGTTGCTGTACATACTTTGGATTTTCAATGATGATATCTTCTATACCATTGGAAGTATGTAAGCGTATCGGTTTGTAATCAAAAACGGAGAAGCAGATGATTCCTTCTTCGCCTATCAGTTCTATTCGGTCTTCTTTGCCTGATTCATGACCCGCAAAACACCAGGAGCCACTGCCCGGTAGTCCGTTCTCAAACTTAAAACATGCACTGACCGTATCTTCTGCCTGATATAATCCACCACGGTTAGCAGAGAATCCTTCTGCATGAACGATGACGCCAAATAATTGTTGCAGCAAATCCAACTGGTGCGGTGCAAGGTCGTAGAAATATCCACCTCCTGCAATGTCTGGTTGTATGCGCCATGGCCGCTCTTCCGGTTTGTTGAAATCTACTTGACGCGGTGGGCATGCAAAACGAATCTGCACATTGAGTACCTTTCCAATTGTTCCTGCGTCAAGCAATGACTTGACTTTTTGGAAATAAGGTAAATATCGTCTATAGTATGCTACGAAGCATGGAACGTGTGTCTCGTTTGATACGTGGTTTACTCGTGAGCAATCATCATAACTTGCCGCCAACGGTTTTTCAACATAAACAGGCTTTCCTGCTCTCATTGACATGATTGCGTATGTAGCATGACTAGAAGGCGGTGTGGCAATGTATATAGCATTTACATTAGGATCATCGATGAGTGCTTGTGCATCGGTGTACCACGTTGGAATATTGTGACGCTCTGCATAGGAACGCGCCTTGTCGGCATTGCGACTCATAACAGCTACAACGTCCGAACCTTCTATGTTATTGAAGGCAGGTCCGCTCTTGTATTCTGTTACTTCACCACAACCGATGAATCCCCAATGTATCTGCTTCATAAAACTTTTATTTGTTTTCCTTCTTCTTTGTATCAGCCTTTGCTGCACCCTTCTTGTATGCCTTGTTAAGACCTGCAATAATATCCTTTGTTACGTCAATTGACTGGTCTGCATAAAGGATGTTGTCACCAGACTTAGAGAGAATCATAGTGTATTTCTTGTCCTTGTTGTACTTTGCAAGGAAATGCTGTAGAGAGTCGTGAAGAGCCTCATTGAACTTGTTTGTCTCTTCCTGGAACTCTGCACCAAGACGCTGCTGCAGTGCCTCAAGGTCAGCGTTCTGCTTCTGCAATCCTGCCTGTATCTGCTCTGCCTGCTCGCGTGTATAAGCATTCTGCTGAAGCTTCTGCTGGAAATTGTTTGCTGCATTCTGCAGTGCCTGACCTTTCTGCTGAAGTGTTGCCTGTATATTCTGGCTCTTCTTCTCAAGAATAAGTGAGTACTCCTTGCAGAAATCATATTGCGTCATAAGGGAGTCAACCTCAACATAAGCTAACTTTAACTCTGAAGGTGCAGGGGTTTTTGCCTCTGCTGGCTCTTCTGCTTTTGGTGAGTTATCACATGAAGTAAGTGCAATAGCAGCGAAAAGAACTGCTGCGAAAAGGTTTTTGTTTGTCATTTTTTATATGGTTTTATTGTTTGTTTTCTGTATTTTTATTAACTTTGCAACGACATTGTGCGCTACGTTAATGCATAATGGGTACAAAGGTAATAAGAAAAAATTAATTTTTATTATAAAAAAGTTAAATTATGACTAAAAAAGACTTAAAACCAGAAAGTGTATTCCATTATTTTTTTGAAATAAATAATATACCAAGACCTTCAAAGCATGAAGAAAAAATGATTGCATATCTCAAGAACTTTGGTGAGAGTAGGGGATTGGATACTGTTGTTGACAAGGCAGGTAATGTTATTATACGTAAGGAAGCAACATCAGGAAAGGAGAATCAGCCTGTCATTACATTACAGAGTCACATGGATATGGTGTGTGATAAGCTTGTTGATAAGAATATTGATTTCTATAACGATCCGATAGAAACATATCTTGATGGAGAATGGTTGCGTGCAAATGGAACTACTCTCGGTGCCGACGATGGTATAGGTTGCGCTATGCAACTTGCTTTGCTTGATGCTAATGATATAGAGCATGGTCCGATAGAGTGTCTTTTTACCGTTGATGAGGAAACGGGATTAACTGGCGCTAATGCATTGGAGGCAGGAATGCTGAAAGGACAGATGCTTCTCAATCTTGATTCAGAAGATGAAGGACTGTTCTATGTTTCTTGTGCTGGTGGTAAGACTACTACGGCGACATTCAAATATGAAAAGGAAGAGGCACCAAAGGGAATGTTTTTCATGAAAGCTTCCTTAAAAGGACTGACAGGAGGACATTCTGGTGATGACATAAATAAAAAGCGTGCAAATGCTTTGAAGATACTAGCTCGCTTCCTGTACCTTGAACAGAAAAAGATGCCTTTGATGCTTGCTCAATTCAATAGCGGTAAACTTCATAATGCGATACCTCGTGATGGAAGTATCGTTTTCGCCGTTCCGTTTAAGGAAAAGGAAACCGTTAGAGTTGATTGGAATATCTTTTGCTCAGAGATAGAGGAAGAATATATCGTTACAGAGAAGAATATCTACTGGCATATGGAGTCGGCAGAATCAGAGCCAGTACTTCCACAGAGTGTAAGTCAGCGTATAATAAAAGCATTGCAATGTGTACATAATGGAGTTTTTGCTATTTGTCAGGATCCTGCGTTAAATGAAATGACAGAGACTTCAAGCAATACAGCTGTTATTCGCACTGAAAAGAATGAGTGTGTTATAATATGTTCTCAACGTTCAAGCGTAATGAGCAATCTAGAAAATATGGTTAATAGTGTCTCTGCTGTATTTGAATTGGCAGAAGCAGATAGCATAATACATAATGATGGTTATCCAGCCTGGAAGATGAACCCAAATAGCAAACTTAGAAATACTGCGCATGATTGCTACCGCCGTTTGTTTGGTGAAGAACCTACAATAAAGGGTATTCATGCCGGACTGGAGTGTGGACTTTTCGCTGCTAATTATCCAGCGCTTGATATGCTTTCAATAGGACCAACAATGAGGGGTGTACATTCCCCTGATGAGAGACTGCACACCCCTTCTGTTGAAAAGGTTTGGAAACTTGTTTGCGAGATAGTAAAGAATGTATAATTACTTTACCTCGTAAATCCTTACTGATGAATTAAGTCCAGAAGGTACTGGTGCCCATCCATCGTACTTAGTCTTCTTATACTTTATATCAACGACATTGATTTCTTCCATCTTACGCCATTCCACGCCCTTGCGATCAAGGTCTGCTATACGATTTGCTGGAAGATTCGTCACTTCAATGCGAATAGAGTTTTCGCCAGTCTTGAGGATGTCTCCGTTAAAAGGAAGAACGTAAGGCACGCTCCAAGCGCAACCAATAAATGTGTTGTTGATATATACTCTTGCAGATTCACGAACATCTCCAAGGTCGATGTTCCATGTTCCAGTCAAAGGTGTTGGCTTGATATTCTTGCTTACACCTTTGGCTTTTTTTATGTTCTGAGTGTTTTGGATATTGAATGTTGTCTCATAGACGCCTGTACCCATTGTCACTTTTGCAGAGTCATCATCAAGTGTTTCCCAAGTCTGGAGTTTATCGATGTTGAAAGATCCCTTTACCTCTGGTGCTTCATTTGTGAATGACAGACACCAACCCTTGTTTATCTCAATGGAACTGCCCGGTACCTCTGAAGTTGGACGTGGTGAGATGTTATTAAGATTCAACTCTTGCTTAATGGCATCCATGGAAGATGTTGATGCAAGAAGAATCATTGATTCACCAGAACGCATATTTACTCGTACTCCTTCTGCAGTTGTCTCGGCAGAATACATTTTTTCGTTTACAGGATCCAACCATACGAGTTCTTTATAGTCAACAGCAATCTTTACATACGCATCTACATCTTTTGGCGTTAGGTTGGCAATGAAGTATGTTGTTCCTTTAGGTGTTTTACGGCGAATCATGTTAAGGCCAAGTTTGGTCTTCATCTCTTCTGGTTTTGTAACCTTTGCAAGAGCATTGGCATCATTTCCATTTATGATGGTGACTCCTTGTGACTTGAGTGCATCAATATGAGTTTTTACTTCATCGGTAAGTATTGCTCCTTCTGGAATGAGAAGTGCTTTGTAGGCTATACCTGCCTCAGTAATAATGTTTTTGTTTGCTGCTTTTGAAGCAAGAATCTGTAAGTCGGAGATGTAGTCACAATCATAACCAAGCTTATCTAGTTCAAGTATTGATGCCTTGAACTCTGGTGCAAGGTGTCCGAGGTTATGGATGGCAAATTGCTGAAGGAGAGTTTTTTGATTCTTTTTCCAAAGGTTATGGATTGGGAAATAAACAAGAATCTCATTGTATGGTTCACCTTTCTGAAGATATCCCTGACAGCGCTCAACATATTTATTGAAATAAGGTGCATCACGCCATATTGAGTTTGTTGGACTCATGTCAATGGAAGCATAGAATTTCCATCCTGGCCATGGATCATCTTTTGGTGAGTAACATGTGCCATGGTAGTACATGTGGTTCACACCAGCACAGAACATCAGATCAAGGTCAGGCTTCATTTGTGAGAGTGACGTGCGGAAATGCTCTGTCAACCATGTGAAGGTCTCCGAACTAACAAGGTTCTTACCCGTCACGTGAGCAGCAGAAGGAGCATACTTGAACATAGAATAGTCAGAGTCGTTAAGTTTTGTCATGCCAGGATCTACACGCAGTCCCTTAATGCCGAACTCAGAAAGTCCGAAACCTTCTATCTCTGGTATGTCAACGGCAGCATAAAGGTCAAGTAAGTTTGCAGGAGAACCATGAGCCTGGTTACGCACTAACATACCATGTGAATGTGCCCACTTAACCCACTGGTTCGTAAAATTCTCGCGGAGCATATCGTTGAGCGTTTCACGATAGTCACATACAATTTTTTCATCTCTGTCAACGAGTTTGTTTATGTTATCTTTTAGAGAGTAACCACGACGAGTCTCAAATTCCTGTGGAAGGGTTGGTGACCAGTCTGCTCCATATACCTCATACGAATCATTGAAAATGGTGTTTGGCCATGGAGTGTTGGACTCTGAAAATGCCTTGTCAAACTTTTCAAGATAATTCTTTACTGCATTCTTGTCAAAGTGGTCTATTACGTAACCTGCACCGCCAGGAGCTGCACGTTTTACCTGTTGACGTGTTCTGCCGTTATATAATGCTATGATACGCCATGCACCTTTCTTTGGAGCCTTCCAAACGATAGTTCCATCAGTGTTCACTGAAGGTGTTATCTCTATTGCCTGACCCTTGTATCCTTTGACATTACATGGAAATGCCATGATGAACGAAAGAGAGGAATATTTCTTTTCTTTCTCAGGAACAATGATAGTGTAACCCTTGCGTAGTATGTCGCTGTTGACAATAGAATCAACGATAACAACTTTACATGCTGCTTCTTCTAAAGGTGTTGTAGGACCACCAAAAGGCCAACCTGTACCATTGTTCATGTCTATTTGAATACCAAGACGCTTTCCTTCTTTCTCAACGAACTTCAATATATTCATCCATTTTGGAGAAAGGTAATCGATATTATTCTTTTCATTACCTTGTACTCCATAGAGAGGAGTTATCTCAAGAGCTCCAATGCCATGAGAAGCATATTGCTCCATATTCCAACGAACGTTCGTTGTATCAAGTGCAGAACCGAGCCACCACCATCGTGCACCAGGCTTTGCTGTATTGCCGGCGTTGATTGAAAGGCTAAGTGTTAAAGCACTAAGAAATGTTAGTGTTATACGTTTCATAGGTTAGTTGTTTGAGGTAATTATGAAAAAAAATGCTTAGACAGAACGTTATTTGTCCTATCTAAGCATTGAATGCATGTATTGATTTATTTGTAATATTCTTTTTTGCCTGCAGCGAGTGTGTTCTTCATAAGAGAACAGATTGTCATAGGACCTACACCACCTGGCACAGGAGTGATATACGAACATTTTGGCGCCACGTTCTCAAAATCAACATCACCAGACAGGCGGAAACCGCTTTTGCGTGAAGCATCTGGAACACGTGTTGTACCAACGTCAACGATAACGGCACCATCCTTTACCATATCTGCTGTTACAAAACCAGGACGACCGATGGCAGCAATAATTATGTCAGCTTCCTGACACTCTTTCTTCAAGTCCTTGGAATGAGAGTGACATACGGTAACAGTAGAGTCACCATACTCCTTCTGCATCATCAACTGTGACATTGGCTTGCCGACGATATTAGAGCGACCCAGTACAACGCATTTCTTTCCACTTGTCTCTATGCCATAACGCTTGAGAAGTGTAACAATTCCAAGAGGTGTTGCAGATATGAAGCAAGGAAGACCGATAGCCATACGTCCAACATTGATAGGATGGAATCCGTCAACATCCTTACGATAGTCTATAGCTTCTATGACTTTCTGCTCATTGATATGCTTTGGCAAAGGAAGCTGTACGATGAAACCGTCAACATCCTCATCGTTGTTGAGTTTGTCAACACACGCAAGGAGCTCTTCTTCCGTAATATCTTCCTCGTAACGAATGAGCGTGCTTTTGAAACCACATGCCTCACAAGCAAGCACCTTATTTTTAACATACGTCTCTGATCCGCCATCGTGACCAACCAGTACTGCAGCGAGGTGTGGCTGCTTGCCACCAGCAGCAACGATAGCCTTTACCTCTTCTGCAATTTCAGCCTTAATAGCTGTTGCTGTTGCTTTTCCGTCTATTAACTGCATTTGTGCCTATAGTTTTAAGTTTAAGTTAATGATTAGAACTTTGGCATTCCTGGCATTCCCGGCATACCTTTCATCTTACCCATCATGCCTGCCATCTTTGCCATGTTTGCCATATTATTACCAGAAATCATCTTCATCATCTTGCGCATCTGCTCGAATTGCTTGATTAGGCGGTTGACTTCCTGAATATCTGTACCAGAACCTTTTGCTATACGTCTGCGGCGAGACTGATCGAGGATTGATGGATTAGTACGTTCTTTTGGTGTCATCGAATAGATGATTGCTTCTATGCTCTTGAATGCATTATCATCAATATCTACATCCTTTATTGCCTTGCCAACTCCAGGAATCATACTTGCAAGATCCTTGATGTTACCCATCTTCTTGATCTGCTGAATCTGACCGAGGAAGTCATTGAAGTCAAACTTGTTCTTGGCAATCTTCTTCTCAAGACGCTTAGCCTCCTCAAGATCAAATTGCTCCTGTGCACGTTCAACGAGAGATACTACGTCACCCATGCCGAGTATTCTATCCGCCATGCGATCAGGGTGGAAGACATCAAGAGCTTCCATCTTCTCACCTGTACCGATGAATTTGATAGGCTTGTCAACGACAGTACGTATTGACAATGCAGCACCACCGCGTGAGTCACCATCAAGTTTGGTTAATATTACACCGTCTATTTCCAAGCGTTCGTTGAAGGTCTTTGCCGTGTTTACAGCATCCTGACCTGTCATAGCATCAACAACGAGGAGTGTCTCATTTGGATTTATAGCAGCCTTGATATTTTCTGCCTGCTGCATCAGCTCTTCATCGATAGACTGACGACCTGCAGTATCGACGATAACTACATCATAGCCTTTTGCCTTTGCCTCCTGAATGGCGTTGAGTGCTACCTGTACAGGATCCTTTGCACCCTCTTCCATGTATATAGGCACCTGTACTTGTTCTGCAAGAACGCGCAGCTGCTCCATAGCAGCAGGACGGAAAGTATCACAAGCCGCCAACAATGGCTTCTTGTTTCTCTTGTCCTTAAGCAGTTTGGCAAGCTTACCAGACATCGTTGTCTTACCGGCACCATTGAGACCTGCCATCATGATAACAGCGGGATGACCTCCAAGGTCTATCTCTTTTGCCTCGCCACCCATGAGTTCTGCCAACTCATCATGTACAAGTTTTACCATGAGCTGTCCTGGCTTCACAGCCGTTAGGACATTCATGCCCAATGCTTTTTTCTTTACTGTATCAGTAAATGTCTTAGCTACCTTATAGTTTACATCGGCATCAAGGAGTGCTCTGCGAACATCCTTTAATGTCTCTGCAACGTTAATTTCGGTAATCTTTCCTTCACCCTTAAGTATCTTGAACGAGCGTTCAAGTCTGTCACTAAGATTTTCAAACATATTTCTTTTATTTATCTTTTAGCGTACATATTCTCATAGTACTTCTCGTAGTCACCTGAGGTTACGTTATCCATCCAGTCCTGGTTGTCCAGATACCACTTCACTGTTTTCTCTATGCCTTCTTCAAATTGCAGTGATGGCTCCCAACCTAATTCCTTCTGTAATTTTGTTGAGTCAATAGCATATCGTGCATCATGTCCCAAACGGTCTGTTACGTATGTGATGAGATCCATGTCTTCACCCTCCTTACGACCGAGAAGACGATCAACGGTATTTATTACAACCTTGATGATATCTATGTTCTTCCATTCGTTGAAACCACCAATGTTATAGGTCTCTGCAACAGTGCCTTGATGGAAGATGATGTCTATTGCACGTGCATGATCTTCAACGAAGAGCCAGTCACGTACGTTTTCACCCTTACCATATACAGGCAATGGTTTGCGATTACGTATGTTGTTGATGAACAATGGTATCAGCTTCTCTGGGAACTGATAAGGACCATAGTTATTAGAACAGTTTGTAACGATTGTTGGCATGCCGTAAGTGTCGTGGAATGCACGTACGAAATGGTCAGAGCTTGCCTTTGAAGCAGAGTATGGGCTATGTGGGTTATACTTCGTCGTCTCGTAGAAGAAGTCCTCACCGTAAGCCTCATGGTGCTCTGAACTTGATGCCTTTGTTGTAAATGGAGGTTCAATGCCTTCTGGGTGTGTCATCTTCAGTGCGCCATATACCTCGTCTGTAGAGATATGATAGAAACGCTTACCTTCATATTTCTCAGGAAGAGACTCCCAATATAGCTTTGCAGCCTGAAGAAGAGACAGGGTACCCATTACGTTTGTCTTGGCAAAAGTGAATGGATCTTTAATTGAACGGTCAACGTGAGACTCTGCTGCAAGGTGGATGATACCATCTATCTTTTCGTCCTGCATCAATTGGTAGAAAGCATCAAAGTCACAGATGTCCATCTTGACAAACTTATAGTTAGGCTTATCTTCAATATCCTTAAGGTTGGCTAAGTTACCAGCGTATGTCAACTTGTCAAGGTTTATGATATTGTACTCAGGGTACTTATTTACGAATAAGCGGACTACATGGCTGCCGATAAAACCTGCGCCGCCTGTTATTACTATATTTTTCATTTTTTTTCTTTAGTATAATGAAACATTAATATCAAAAGGTGAATCAAAATCCTTCAGCATAGCGTGCTTTGTATCCTTTTCACTCAGTAATGCTTTCTCTGTTGGTATTTTCCAGTCAATGTTGAGAGATTCATCAACAATAGAAATACCGCCGTCAGCTTCTGGGTGATAGAACTCATCGCACTTGTATTGGAAGATTGCTGTATCTGAGAGGACTGCGAATCCATGTGCGAAACCACGTGGTACGAAGAACTGACGATGGTTCTCCTCTGTTAATTCCACAGCAACATGCTTACCGTATGTAGGTGAGCCCTTGCGGATATCTACTGCAACATCAAGCACTGCACCCTTCACACAACGAACTAACTTTGACTGTGTGAACGGTGGACGTTGAAAGTGCAATCCGCGCATAACGCCATACGATGACATTGATTCGTTGTCTTGTACGAAGTTTATCTTGTGTCCGAGAATAGATGAAACTTTTTCATCAAATTCACGCTGTGAGAATGATTCAAAGAAATAGCCTCGTGCATCTTTGAATACTTTTGGCTCAATGATGAGCACATCCTTAATTTCTGTCTGTATTACTTCCATTAGTCAAGTCCTGGTCCAAAACGTTTTACTTCATCAATAACCTTCAAAAGGTATTGACCATATTGATTTTTAAGCATTGGCTGAGCAAGTTCGCGCATTTTTTCTTCACTTATCCATCCCTTACGGTATGCTATACCCTCAAGGCAAGCAACCTTCAATCCCTGACGTTTCTCAAGTACTTCAATATATGTAGAAGCTTCAGAGAGTGAGTCGTGAGTGCCTGTGTCAAGCCACGCGAAACCACGACCGAGTGTCTGTACCTTCAGTTCTTTATCTTGAAGGAACCACTGGTTTACGGTCGTAATTTCATACTCGCCACGTGCAGAAGGTTCAATCTTGCTTGCTACATCAACAACCTTGTTTGGGTAGAAGTAAAGTCCTACGACAGCGTAGTTTGACTTTGGATTCTTTGGTTTCTCTTCAATAGAGAGGCAATTACCCTCCTTGTCAAACTCAGCAACTCCATATCTTTCAGGATCGTTTACCCAATAACCGAATACTGTTGCCTTCTTCTCTTCCTCAGCAGTGCGTACTGCCTCCTTGAGCATAGTTGTAAATCCTGCACCCTGGAAGATGTTATCACCAAGAACCAAACATGCGGAGTCATCGCCAATGAAGTCTTTGCCGATAGTAAATGCCTGAGCCAAACCGTCTGGTGATGGTTGTTCTGCATATTCAAAACGAACACCGTAGTCACTACCATCGCCAAGAAGTCTCTTGAAGCCAGGAAGATCAAAAGGTGTTGAGATGATAAGTATTTCTTTGATTCCTGCCAACATCAGTACAGATATTGGATAGTATATCATAGGTTTGTCATATATTGGCATCAACTGTTTTGAAATACCCTTAGTGATAGGGTAGAGACGTGTGCCAGATCCGCCTGCAAGAACAATTCCTTTCATTGCTATTATATATTAATAAGGTGTATTTATTTAATATTGTTGTTATTTATTGAACCTCCATAAGATTCTTCATACACTTCTTCAGTGATACTGTCCAGTAAGGTACAGTCACTCCGAACGTATTTTTTACCTTTGTCTTGTCCAAAACGCTATATGCTGGACGCTTTACAGGTGAAGGGAATTCGTCACTATGGCATGGTTGGATGTTACAGTTCGTATTGCCAGCTATCTCTGCTATCTTTACTGTGAAGTCATACCATGAGCATACTCCTTCGTTGCTGTAGTGGTAAATTCCTGTATTACCCTCGAACTTGCGCTCTGATATAATGTTGTATATCAAGTCCGCCAAATCTCCTGCGTATGTAGGTGTTCCGCACTGGTCAAAGACAACGTTAAGCGCAGGCTTCGTTGAAGTCAGGTTCATCATTGTCTTTACGAAGTTCTTGCCGAACTCTGAGTACAGCCATGCTGTTCTCAATATGATGTGGTTGACACCGGTAGCGATGATGTTGTTCTCGCCTTCCAACTTTGTTTGACCATATACACCTGTTGGTGTTCCTTTCTGGTCCTCTTTGCATGGAGTATTATAAGGATCTCCACCGAAAACATAGTCGGTACTTACATGAACGAGGAGTCCATCAACTTCTTTCATTGCTACTGCAAGATTTTTTGGCGCATCAGCGTTAAGCTTCTTTGCTAAGGCAGCAAGCTTTTCGTCATTCTCACATGCGTCAACATTTGTCCATGCAGCACAGTTTACGATTGCCTTTACATCATTTTCCTTTACCATTGCACGTATAGCCTCAAGATCGGTGATATCAAGAAAAGTTGTTTCTTGTCCTTCCACCTGGTTTACGTCTGTAAAGATGTAATTATCGTTAGTGTCTTTTGTTACCAGTCTCATCTCGTTACCGAGTTGACCGTTTGCACCTGTAACTAATATATTCATAATTTACACAGCTTTGAAACTCATATCCAAACCCTTTACACTGTGTGTAAGGGCACCGAAAGAAATAAAGTCAACACCTGCCTTAGCGTATGGTATCATAGTGTCGAATGTTATGCCACCGCTTGATTCTGTCTCGCACTGATGGTTTACCATTTGTACTGCCTTGACAGTATCTTCAGGAGTAAAGTTGTCAAACATTATTCTGTCAGGATTCTCTGCCAATGCCTCTTCAAGTTCCTTGAAGTTACGAACCTCTATCTCAATCTTCAGGTCTTTTCCTTTTGCCTTACAGTATTCCTTTGCACGTGATATGGCATTGTGAATACCTCCTGCGAAATCTACGTGGTTGTCCTTGAGAAGAATCATATCAAAGAGTCCTATACGATGATTCTTTCCACCACCTATCTTTACAGCCTCTTTCTCGAGCATGCGCATTCCTGGAGTTGTCTTACGCGTGTCAAGTACTCGTGTCTGGGTTCCTGCATCAATGAGAGCCTGTTGGTATTTGTTTGTCATTGTTGCAATACCGCTCATACGCTGCATGATATTCAGCATTAAGCGTTCTGTTTGCAACAGACTTTGTACCTTGCCAGTTACTATCATTGCCACGTCACCTTTCTTTACTTTGGCACCATCTTCAATGAATACCTCTACCTGCATTTCAGGGTCAAAGCGGTGGAACACCTCTTTTGCTACCTCTATGCCTGCGAGGATGCCGTCTTCCTTAATGATAAGGCGACTCTGTCCCATAGCATCTTCAGGGATACAACATAGGGTTGTGTGATCACCGTCACCGATATCTTCTGCAAAACTCAAGTCAATGAGCTTGTCTGTCAATTCTTCTACACTAAGCATAAT
>JAGHTW010000234.1 GCA_018065145.1 Candidatus Prevotella equi | reverse complement strand
CAAGTTTTCTTTTTAACCATCCTATATGACGCTGGGTATAATCGGGATAATCTTCACGAATCTTATCAATCATCTGTAGAGTTATTCTATCCATTGATTGTAATCTTCGGAATGGGGCATTGTCCCAGCAGAGATTTGGTCCAGAGAACATACCTGTACAGAAAAGCCATTCTTCTATATTCTTTTTAACCTCTTGCTCTACGACGTATTCTTGCAGCAATGCGGCGTAGTAACCATTGACCTTTTCTTTTATTGGTTCTGCATCAACGCCTTTTGGTATTGTGAGAATTATATGTTCTTGTGTGGACTGTGAAGAATACGCCACCTCTGGCTCACTTGCCATTGCTGGCTGTGAGTCGGATGGGATGTTGTATGTCTGCTTGTCCTTTGTCATTATTCTTTTTCTTTACTTTGTCAGGTCGGCATTGATGTTGCCACCAACGATGTCCTGCCATGGCAGGAGTGTAGCGGTGAGCTCAATTGGATAGAGGCCGTCGTCTGGGTGAATATTTGAAGTCCACTGATAATAGTTGCCTGATTTCATAGTCTTCTTAGATAAAGGCTGTGACACAAAGTGAACTTCCTTTGAAGGATCATCACCTTGTCTGTATGCTGTGACGTAAGCAAAGAGATTGCCATCATTGGTAGGGTTGTATGTGATAGGATACATCATGAGGTATGCCGCGATGTATGGTCCCCAGTTATTACCGCTTTTCTTTGTTACACAGTCAGACGTAAAGTTCAGTTGCAGCATATTGACAGGGTCTCCGACAGGTTGTATCTGACACTTAGCACTATTTCTATCGAGGTCAACACCGTAGTTTGTTGCAGTAGAACTGTATGGATGTGAAATAAGGTTGAAAGAACCTTTTTCGTAAAATATCTTTTTATCGCAGATGAGTTTGATGTCTTTTATAACAAGATTCTCCTCCACAGACCTAAGATAGATTCTTGCAATTGCTCCAACGTGTCTCATCTGGAAGCGTATTCTAACACCTTCTTCCCATGCTGTTTCCGGAGAAATTGTTGCATCGAAATTTCCAAGATGTTCACATGCCTTCTTTTCAGACCACAAGTATTTATTCAAGTGCTCATTCTTTTCGTCAGCATCTGTTGCGTCTTCGTAATCAAAATATTCTCCTACCTCTGTTAATGCTCTTTGAGTTTGATTCTCAAATGTAAAGCACACATTCTCGTACGTTTCATCAGGACTAGCAACTCTACTTGGGGTAAAGCATGCAGACCATTTTACAACGTCATCCCACGGGAATTCTGCGTCACCTTTGCTTATTCTCGTTACCTGTCCTGTACTTTCTCCACACCAGAAGTAGGACTCGTTAGACATTTCAGGGTTTACTCGTCGCATATTTCCACCCGTTGGATGAGGGTATTGTGAATTGTCTAAAAGACTTGATTTCTGGTCTTCGGAAGCTTTTGTATAGTCCATAGCAGTTGGGAACAATCCTATCCTATCTCCTTTTTCCATTCCAAAGACAAGACCCTGACCATCATAATATATAGAGGCACGTGTTACCTCATCGCCTGCTTCAAACCTCTTTACAGTGATAGATGCTCCATCCATCAACTCTTCTTTCCAGTCTTCATCTTTTGGAAAGTCTGGAACGACAGTGGTTGATGGAGTTTCATTGTCTGTTGTACAAGCAGTCAATATTATCAATCCTATAATATATGTTAGAAATCTAAAATTCATCTATTTTATTTTATTATTCAAAGTCTTCGTCAATATCAAATATGAATGATCCTTTTGCTCTTATATTACCAGATTCATCTTCATCATCGGGGTCTTTATTGTAATCGTCAGTTTCTATATCTCCAGATATATTCTCCATCAACGACCCATCAACTTCTAACTCCTCAAATATTACTTGGGGAGTGATGTATGGATGTTTGGTATGTCTATGTTTGTATATCTTCATTAAGAATTTTTGTTCACGTTCTTATTACGGGTATCTATTCTGCATCCCATGACTTTGTGCCTACGGCAAACGTAAATTGCCGTGAATGTAACGCGAATTTTCGAAAATTTACGTTCAATTCACGAAAATTCAACGTTAAAAAATAACATCTTACACGTAGGGTGCAATAACTTACTACAGGACTTCGTCTTCTGGGTCGGCGTAGGCGTCGTCATCGAAGCGTATCCTCCTTTTTTCTTGTTCCTCGCTGCCGGCGAGTAATGGGGTAATGTCGCATGTGATGCTCTTTACCTGTGGTGTGATGTAGCGTCTCTTCATCGTGTAAATTTCTTTCCGTTGTGAATATAGACGCTACCTTTCTGCGGTTCCCGTACCTTCACTCCGCTGATGGTGTGATAGGCAGCAGTGGTATTTGGTGCGGCGGTGAGTGCCTTTGTTGCCGTGGCATTGTCGATAGTGATGCCGAAGGATGACTTGGAAGCCAGTTGCTGTGGCAGTTCCACCCAACATTTTCCTACCTTCACGGTGACAGGCGCCTCGCTGTTGACCTTATAGAACTGCACCGTGCCGTTCTGCTTCTGCAGTACGTAGCCCTGTGTCAGTGTCTGCTGTGCGACGGAAGCCTTGAGGTATCCCTGTGTCACGATGTCCGTCTTGGGATAGTCGGTCACCGTGCCGTTGATATTTTCGCTGAATCCGTTTTCACTATATATTATATAAGGTGTAAACGCCTCGATACTCTTCTCTGGTTTGAGTATGAGGTCTTGCGTATCGTTGCTGTTGCATGAGTATGCCTCGATGCCCTGCGGCAGTTCTGTGGCGAACGGCAGCATCAGCGTTCCCCACTTCGCATCACTGCTTACCGACACCGGTACTGTGGCGTTGTTGCCAACGCTGACACCTGCGATGACGGTCTGCTCTGGCACGTAGCCTGTTGCCTGCATCGTTGTCTCGTCCCATACGGCGAGCTTACAGTTGCTGAGCTGAAGTTTCGCAGCACCCGGCTTAGCGTATGGTGTTGCTTTGAGGTAGATGGTGAGTATCTTACCCGACTGAGCCGTGAACACAGCTTTGCCACTAGGCATACATGCTGCACGAATGGTTCTCTCAGCAACTGCGTTGTATGATGTTGTTATGGTGTGGCTGAATGTCTTGACACCAGTTTTTCTATCCTTGGTATAAGGATAGATACAGTCATCATCGGTGTACATAGAGGCATCGGGCTCTCCATCGTAGTAGTTCAGTTCTATTCCTTCTGGTAGGGTTATGTCCATTTCATAACCTGTGTAAACCTGGCTACCTTCAATAGACACCGTTACTTCTATCTCTTCACCTCCTGGTTGCAAATCGCCTTGGGCAGAGAGAGTGATTCTGTCTGTCGTTGGCTCTGCCATCAGGAAGAGAGGCATGAGTAATGCGAATATAGTTGTTAATATCTTCATGTTTGACTTTTTCATTTTTTTCAAGTTCCTTAAGTTGCCTGGCGGCAAGAAATCTAACGCTCTGCGAGCAGAAATATATGACCCTTCGGGGAAATCTTGCTAAAGAAAACATTTCTAAAATAAAAATTTCTAGCGTAAGCAATCATATTTCTGGCACCAGCCGCCATGATTTCTCGCGAAGCGACAAGAAACTGACGAAACTCGTATTCCTTTATTTTGCCATGGTGTAACGTCCCACTATCTCTATGGCGTCGAGGATGTCTATTTCTCCGTCGCCGTTCATGTCGCTGACTTCTACAGACAGCTCTGCCGCCCTGCCATTGGTGTAGTAACCTACTATCTCTATGGCATCGAGCACATCCACGTCTCCGTCACCGTTCACGTCACCTTTCTTGGTCTGCGGCACATAGTGCACCGTATAGGCGGGGTCCAGAGGTATGTCCGCCATGCGGGCTGTAGGGTACGCCACGCCTGCTGCGGCGAGAAGGGCGGGCGGCTCTTCGTTGCTGAGCGAAGCACTGGAAGCCTTGGAAAGCGAAGCACCGGACCCCTTTGCATTGCTGTTCAGCGGGATGTCGTAGAGGTAGCCTCGCTGTATGTTGGGACCCATGATCTTTGCGAGAAGCGTCTCGCTACCGTTCTGGTCTGTCAGCGTTATGTCGAGGGTGGTGGAAGACAGATCCTGCGCTGGGGCGGCGAGGTATAGCGTCACCTCTTGTCCCTTCTCCACGCTGATGTTCTGCGTCTGGAGGGTCATGGTCGCAGTGTATCCGCTCAGCGTCACGCTGCTGTTGATGATGTTCATCGTTGCCGTCGTTGCCAACGCGGGCGTCTGCGCCTTGACGTTCAGCGCGGCAATAGTCATTGTCGCAGGCGCGAGGAATGAGACTCTCATCACTCCGCCGATACGCTGAAGGCTGAAGGCACAAGCGTTGTCAGACGGTATTGCCGTTGCCATCTGATAGTCCGTCTTTGTTATGTGGTTTGCGTTTCCATTGCTATCCTGAATCTGCGATTGATAGTCACATGCTATTCCATAAGCGTTGAATTCTGCTGCCCACTGATAGGGGTAATACGCGTAGTATGTCATTCCAGGCTTCAGCTGATAGCCAGTGGCGAACAGGATGCTCTCGTTGCGTGAGGCACCTGGTGTGCTGCTCACAAAGAACTTCAGCTGCTCCATGACACCATAGGACATGTTGCCTGTGGTGATAGCGACCGTTTCATTGGTCTGCCACGATGGCTCCAGTCCCTTACCCGTCCGGTAAATATAACTTCCTGCCCATGTATTTACTGCGCTCAGCAGCAGAAATATGGAACAGAGAATACTACTCTTCATCGGCCGTTTAATTATAAATTAAAGTTTTCGGCTACAAAGTTACGGAGATTTTTTCATTTTACCCCCCCCGAATTGTTAAATTTTTGAAACATTTAACAAAGTTTAAGTGATATGTGTCGTTTTACGAAAGAAATTTAGTAGTTTTGCATTGTTGTAATTTGCAGATTTTTTTGGTCGCTTCGCGAGAAATCTTGCGGCTGGCGCCGGAAATATTGTTGCTTATGCTGGAAATCTTTATCTTAAGAAATATTTCCCTTCCTAAATTTCCCCGAAGGTTAGAAGATTTCCGCTCGCAGAGCGCAAGATTTCTTGCCGTCAGGCAACTTGAGAATCTTGAATTAATTTAAGAATTCACGTTAAAAGAACAAAACAATAAGGGTAGGAAACTTGAGTCATTGTAATATGCGGTTAAGATACGACATACGTTTCCGGCGGGTCGGAAGGAAATACATCGGGGTTACGGTGCTCGGCGACGAAGCATCGTGTCCGGGTTTTCTCCTGTTCAACGAGACGGGAAGGGACATTGCCGCAAGGTTGCAACAGGAAACGTCTCGCGAAGAACTGATAGCGGCATTGCTGCGCGACTACGACACTTCGGCAGAGGTGATAACGCCGTGCGTGGATGAGGTGTTGGCGTATCTGAAGGAAAGGAGGGTGTTATGCTAAGCGAACAACAGCAGGTGCTTTTCTTCCGCGTGATACGCCTGGCGCTGCACGGCGGGACATTAGCAAAGGGAGAGAGCGTACCCACTGAAGTGGTGGAGGCACTGGAGAGGCATGCCGTGCTCGGCGTGGTGGCTGACACGATTGCGGAGCACGTAACGCCAGAGGTGCAGCAGCATATCTACGAACACATGGCGGCACTGGTGCGAAAGGAATGTCGCGAAGAGGTGTGCGTCACGAGCATCGTGGCGTCACTGCAGGCAGCGGGCATAAAAGCGGTGCTGCTGAAGGGTCTGGGACTGTCGCGCCTGTACCCAGACAACGGCATGAGGGCTGTGGGCGACGTGGATATTTTTGTGGGAAGAGAACGATACAGCGAGGCGATGAGCATCGTAGGATCCCTGTGCGGAGAACCCGACATCGACACTCGCATACCGCCGACGAGCATTCACGGCACGGCGGACATGGACGGCATACATATCGAGGTGCATCACATGGCGGCGGACACTGCCCTGAAGGGTATCAAGGCGGAGTATAACGACATGGCGGAGAGGCTGTTGCTGGATAGCGAGCGTTATGCCGTGATCAACGGCAAGAGGGTTTGCGTCCCTCCCCTACCCTTTGACGTTGTCTATGTCTTCGAACATCTGCTGAAGCACCTGCGCTATGAGGGCGTCGGCATACGGCAGTTCGTGGATTGGATCATGGCGCTGAAGGCTCTTGCCGCCATCTGTCCTTACGAAGCGGAGAGACCGGCGGCGGAATACGTCGAACTGCGTGACATGCTGCGTCGTTTTCGGCTGCTTGATGCGTGGCAGGTGCTGGGCGGCATATTGGTATGGCAGCTGGGATTGCCGAAGGAGCTGTTCCCGTTCTGGAACGAGCGCAAGGCGCGTCACTCACAGCGCCGTAACCTGCGGTATATCCTCCAGGCAGAGAACCTCGGCCGCGGCACCGCCACCGCCAAAGGTTATTACTTCATGCCGCCATCGCTAAAGAGGAAGTTCCTCGCCCTGAAATACTACCTGCCCGTCATGATCTTCGAACACCACCTCTTCCCATACGAAGGACTCAAAGTGTTTTTTTAAACATGTCGCTTTGCGAGAAGGTTTATCTCGACGGCCGAAGGGAAAGTCAAATCTTGCGGCTTACGCTGGAAATATTATAAACGCTTTGCTTGGAAATTGTATTTGTTTTGAAATATTTTGGCTCATTAGTAAAAATCTGTGTTGAAGTTTAACAAAAACCGACATTTACCCCTTGTCTTTGATGCTATGTCTCTTCGAGCCATTGATGTTAAGTCCTTGTTATTTTCCTTGTGAAAGCCCTATATGACTCTCACAGATAAAATCCCAACGCCTTAGCATCAGCCTGACGGCTTAGCATCAAACACAAGGCGATAAACAAGAAAAATGGTAACCACGTGTGGAAATGTTTTTTATGTTTATCGCTTTTGGTTGTGTTGTGTGGTGGAACACCACTGCTGATGTGAGTAGATGATTCTGTCTGAAAACCTGTTTTCAAGGAGAATCATCTAATCACAGCTGCAAGCCAAAGGCTCAACACAAACAAAAGGGTTGATTTTGGTTTTTGTAGCTATATTTGATAAACACGGGGATTTACTGGTGACCCTCAAAAACACCCCGTATTTGTCTTATGATTAAATTGTTGATTAATATCAATAATAAGTTTGTTTGTTCGGACACAGTTCATATAAGTCAAAAATGTAACAAAATTGATAAATCAGTTGTAATCTCTATATTGCAATTTTTGTAAAATGTCGTAATTTTGCACCAGAAAAGTCAAAAAAGTGTGTTTTTGTTCCATTTTCGACAAAAAA
>JAGHTW010000116.1 GCA_018065145.1 Candidatus Prevotella equi | reverse complement strand
ACAACAACGACGAGTATGCCGATGAGCCAATAGAAATATCTGTCAATGCTTCATGGCAGTGTGGCAGAGGCATTGCTACGACACGTGCGCTTACCGATCCTGTAGGTAAGGTAGATGTAAGTGGACACAGCAAGCAATTCCCTGATGCTCTCTATCCCGATTGGCTGCACATCACATTGACAGACGGAACTGCACAGGTGTCTTCCTTTTCACCATTGCCAGACAAATATCTCGTCAAGAAGACTATTAGCGAGAACGACAATTACGTAACACAGCAATACATTGCCTATCACGCTGTGTACAGCCTTGCAAACTATAATGATGAGTCAAAGCGAGAGAAGAAGCCATTCTACACCAAGAGCCAGATACAGAAACTAAATGTCGAGGCAAATACATTGAGCAGCCGCTTTATTGATGGCAAGATTCCTCAAGCATGGGACAATCAAGATATCGCCACTTTCGGTACCATCGATCACCTCACAACAGGCGGTGCAGCATATAATGTGTTTGATCCCCTCTTTCATGGCAGATATCACATCAACCGCAATCACCTTTTCCTCGATCTCGGTCACGTTACCGCATTGCTCCGTCTCCACTTCAAGGTGGACGAGAGGTATGACAAGATCCGAAAGATTGTGCTGAGGAAGGTAAAGATAACTAAGGTAGGCGACACAACGCTATCACCTGCCTATGAGTTTACGTTGAATGCCTCACAAACAATAGACACAAGTCTTCCAGAAGCTGAAAGACCAGGCTTCTTACTCACCCCAGTCTCCAAGTTCTATGCCTACGGCTACATGAAGCCAAGCCATAGTTATGATGGATATACCGCTCTGTCATCGGTTGATGGTCTCTCATGGGGAGCATCTGCCACTCCTATATCAGCCAACATCAAACTCACCCTCGAATGTACCTACGATATCTACGAGAATGATATAATAACGAATATAACAAATGGCACACTTAACACAGATCTCAGTGCCCACTGCACTCGCCGTAGCGTGACAGCCACCAATGCATTTACCTTTGGTACAACAACGGCAAGTACGGGCAACACAATAACCAAGATTAAAGCCGGTCACTACTACGACCTCCTGATCACCATCAACCCCGACTACCTCTACGTGCTCGCAGAGCACGATGACAAACATCATATAACAATACAATAAAAGACCCTCTAAATCCCCCTTAAATGGGAACTTATAAATATGACAAAGCAACGAATATACATATTCCTCCTAACCCTCCTCACCTGCGTGAATGCAGCGTGGGCACAGACGTACCATACTGAGGAATACGACTACGATGGCGATGGAGTGAAAGAGACCTACAATGTGGTGTTCATAAACTTGAGCGGCGGAAATAACTCAAAAGATGGATCTTCAAAGGCTAATGCTGTAAAGACATGGGCGCAGGCTTATAGTCTGCTCCCTGCTTACACTGGTACCACCGATGCCGACCGTGATGCCGCATGGGATCATAACATCATCGTGGTGTGTGATGAGCAGGTGGGCGGTAATCTTTTTGTTGATGAAACGGTATCGGGCAATCGCCCTGCTACCATTACCGGTATTTGGCCATGGACGGAAGAGAATGTTGCTTCAAGCAATATAAGTACTTGGGGCAGAGTGTATCTGAATTCAACGGGTCATAACAGTACGGTCAACAAAGGAACCACTCGTATCGGTGCGGACACTAAGTTCAAATATGTTCGTTTTGGAGGTGCTTCTGCTTTTTTGTCTATGTATCTGCATGACTGTATGTTTGATGTGGGATGCGTAATGAATGACATATCGAGCAATTTAACCGCTGAGAATGGAGCACTTCGCGTGGATGGCAATGTTCGAAAAGCCCCGGATTTTCAGGTGTTCTTATTTGCCAATGTATACGATTTCAATCAATCTTCTGCTACCGGTGATTTGCCTACTCAAACGAAACCTGCAACACTTACCATTAAATCGGGTAAAATAGGTCGTATTTTGACTAACCGTATCACCGGTGTAGATGAGGCTTCGGTAAAAAAAAGATATGTGATGGGGCGTCCCGGTTCTCCATTCCTTTGCGTGGTAAATTTGGATATTGACCCCAATACATCTACTGGTGCTTGGAACACGCGTGACGATGTGTATGATATTGCGTATCTTTGTGCCGGTATGACGCAAGGTATGGTGTATAGTGATGTGCAATTTAACATCAAGCGTGGTACGATTGGTACCCTCGTTGCCGCCATGCAGGGAAACTCTCACACAGCAACGGCTAAAGTAGGTGTCTCCAATTCATCCTTCTTTGGTCGTACAGAGGTTAATATCAACCCTGTTCAGAATGAAGATGTGACTATCTATCGTTATTTCGCCACATGCTTTGGACGTTATACCGACAATGCTAATACAAAAGGAACTTCCAATGCTGCCTTTTATGGCAAGAGCACGCTAAACATGTATGGTGGAACGATTGAATCTGGTATATTTGCTACTGCAGGTGGTATCACAGGGTTGAAGAGCCCAGATGGTGCATATCATACTACTGATAAGTATGTCCCTTATTTGGATAGCGGAAATGATTATAAGAACTATCCTTTTATGGGTATCAGATATCAGCCATACGATGAGACCGGTACTAAGTCAATGCCAACATTCACAACCACCCTTCATGGAACACCCGAAACAATAGACCTGAGTGAAACTGTTACGGAGATAAATATCCATGGAGGCATAGTCAATGGTGGTATATTTGGCGGTGGCTACGGATTCTCACCAGAGATGCCAGCTGAACGTGCTATCGCAGGTGCAGGTTCCTTCTGGGGAGAGGCGAGAGTGAACATCTACGGTGGTACTATCACAGGCGGTGTTTATGGCGGCGGTATGGGAGCATCCAATTACTTCAATGCTTCAACAACAGACGCTCAAAGGACTGGCTTTAGTACCGTGGCTTCTGTATATGGTGATACGCATGTGAATATCTATGGTGGCAACATCAGTGATGGCATTTATGGCGGTGGTAAAGGTTTAAATTCTCAGGCTGCTGGATCTCAAGATGTTTGGGATGGTGCAACAAAAAAAGACAATGTCAAGTGCATAGCAACTGAATTTGCTGATGTAGCCAAGGTCTATGGCAACACCAATGTCACCATCAACCCAACCGATCCTAATTGGACCTATACCGGCAACATCTACGGCGGAGGAGCTCTCGGCGCAGTAGAGGGGAAAACTAACGTCACCATCCTCGGTGGCACCATTAACGGCAAGGTCTTTGGCGCTGGTCAAGGCGAAGAAGGCCATCCCGACAAAGCCAAGGTAACTGGCAACACCAACGTACAAATAGGCGCAGAACCTAAACCATAATATAGAAGAGAAATAATGGTCTCAATAATATAACAAAAGTAATCAACAATGGCAAAGACATGTCACATATTATACCTAACGATGCTACTCCTCCTCGGAGCCGCCAGCCCTACCCTTGCCCAAACCATAAACGGAGAGGTCTATGGCGGAGGTGAGATGGCACAGGTGGAGGGAAGTACAAACGTGACTGTCTATCAAGGCTCTCTCGGTACTGACATCTTTGGCGGTGGCGAAGGCAAACTCAATAATGATGGCACTGTCAGTATGTCTGCTGATGTCAGTGCCGCTACCTATGTAACCATCAATGGCGGAGAGTTTGCGGTTGCTTATGATAACGATGTATATGAGTATAATGAACACTTTAAGCAGAATGTTCATCCTTTCAAGCATCATTACAATGTCTATGGTGGCGGAAATGATGCTTGCAATGTGCGTGAGACTCATGTGTATGTTACTAAGGGTATGATAACGAAGAACTCTGATGGCAGCGGCAACTTCCTCAAGAACAGCAACGCTCAGGGTATCGCACAAGCATACTATCAGGAGGGTCAGATGTACTTCTGTATCTTCGGCGGAGGCTATGGTAAGAACACCAGTGTGACGGGCAATACCTGGGTGGACTTCCATATCGGCAATGGCGAAGGCATAAAGGATATCAATGACACTGCCATTGAAGATGACCTTCTAGAATACCAGTCATATCTTGACATCATCGGCGGTGGCTTCAACGGTACCATCGGTGGCAACACCAACGTGCATATAGGCGGTAATGCCATGTGCAGAAATGTCTATGGCGGTGGACTGTATGCTACAATCGGTACGCAAGATGAAGCAGAGAAGGGCAAGACCAACGTCCATATCACTGGCGGTAATATAGATAATGTATATGGCGGTGGTGTGATGGGTGATATCATGACATCGACCAATGTGAATATTGGTTTGAAGGAGGTATCCCTATCATTTGACGGTCGTAGCTATGACAAGGAAAACGGCAAAGTCACCATCCTCATGTCCGTCTATGGTGCCAACGACGTCAGCGGCCACGTGCCAACAGCAAATATTACTCACAACGGCGGTCAGGTGGATCAGAACATCTATGGTGCCGGCAATGGCGACTACCGTGGATATTATACACCAAACCATTGCGCGTACGCTGAAGGTGAGAATGACAATTATTATATGGTGTATCACGCTGGTGATGATGCCAACTGTGGTCCTACTTACAAAGGCCGTCCGCAGACTGAAAATGTCAGCATCACGTTGAGCGGCAATGGCAGTGAGGACAAGGCTGTTGTCCTCGGTCAGGTCTTTGGAGGCGGTAACTCTTGTACGGTAGGCCACTGGAAGACAGATCTCTTAAGCAAATATGATGGCGACCCACACAAGTGGCGTGATGATCCTGAATTCTTTGAGGGAGGTGGTCAACTGAATATCACGCTTGGCAGCCATGTTAAGATTGGATACGACAATACAGCACTTGCCAGTGCCAGTGATGATATCAAGGAAATGTACACTCGTGACGGAGAGAACGTCTCAGGCCTCTTCATGGGATGCTCAGGCGACGTCCTTGCTACACAGTCTTTGGATCCCGAGGATTACGACTACCACCATTACTATGATGCCAATACGAAAAAGTACTGGCCAGGCTTTGCAGTGTTTGATAATAATGGCCAACCGCTCAGTCGTGAGGATGGTTTAGCAGCATTCAAAGCGTACCTTAATAATATCTTGGTGAAGTCAGATAATGTTACGCTAACTATTGCCAATGATGCAACGGACATCTGGCTTGCAAACTTTGTGGGCGGCGGTTTCCGTGGTTCGATGAAGAGAAAAGACAGCACTAAAGCATTTGAATACGAACTGCCTGCGGGTGTGACTATTGGCAACTGCGTAGTTGGTGGTGCATACAATTCCGATGTGGTGTATCGTGTGTTCGATACAAAAGATGATATGCACACATACAAGACAGAGACAGTAGATGGCAAGGAACACTATGTCTATCGTACAGACATAAAGGACGGATGGAATGAGGGCGAAGACTACCATCACATAGAATACGCAGACGATGGTGAAACCATAACTGGTATAGTCCGCTTCTACTACGACGGTGGTATTCTGAAAAAAGATGGTTCGGACGCCGCAGACATCACCAAGCTAACCCTTAACAACTATATGGCAGGTGCAGGTGGAAAGGCACGTATCTTCGCCGGTTGCTTTACCTCTGGCACTACTCAAGGCAATACCGTAATAGACTATTATGCACAGGGAACAACGGCAGAGATACTGCCTCGTGTGCATGGCGGCGGCGCCTATGCTCATGTAAAAGGAGATGCTACCGTCAATATCAAAGGCGGTGTGGCTGGTGACGTCTATGGCGGCGGATCGCAGGCAGATGTCTATGGCGATACAAAGGTAAACCTTATTGGCGGTACTATTGCCAATGCCTATGGCGGCGGTTATGGAGCGAAAGTTGGAGTGAATGGTGCCACAAAGGATGTAGCGGCCCTTGTTACTGGCGATGCAACTGTAACACTTGGTAAACTCCAAGACAAGGCAAATCCTTCTGATCCTGATGTTTATACATCAAAAGTTACAGGTTCCATATTCGGTGCTAATAACGTTAACGGTACGCCTAAGGGACATGTGAAGGTGCATGTGCTGCAGACGAAGTCTCGCGGTCAGGCAAACCGCAATGTAACAGGCAACGAGAACAACTTTGACGTCAAAGCTGTCTATGGCGGTGGTAATCAGGCGGCGTACATACCAACAAGCAACGAAGAAAAAGCCGAAGTCCTCATCGAGAACTGTGACAACTCCATCGCCTATGTCTATGGCGGTGGCAATGCAGCGCCTGTGCCGGCTACGGATGTTACTATTTACGGTGCAAATGCTATCGACAACGCATTTGCAGGTGGTAACGGTGCGGGCGATGGAAACAAGGGCGCGGATATTGGCTACAATGGTTTCTATAGCGAAACAGGTGAAGGTACTCCCACCTACGGCTCAGGCGAGACGCACATCACTATCTACGGCGGTACGGTGAATAACGTATTCGGTGGCAGTAACACTCTGGGTTATATCCGCACTCACGCTTACGTGGATGTACCAGAACTTCCTGATGATTACGAAGGAACTGTGTGTGAGCTTGTGCTTGGCAATGTACATGCCGGAGGCAATGAGGCTGAGATGTTCTGCGGCGGTTCTGTCACCTTAGGCTGTTCCGAGGGTGCCGATGTGGTGTATGCAGGAGCCAACGATGCAGACATACATGGAAATATAGATGTAGTCATTGCCAGCGGAACATACGGAAAGGTGTTTGGCGGCAACAACAAAAGCGGCTACATCTATGGTCACATAAATGTTACAATTGACGAGACTGGTTGCTGGCCTGTGATGATTGGCGAGTTGTATGCTTGCGGTAATGAGGCGGCATATTCGGTGTATGGATATACTAACGAGGGACCTCGCACAAAAGAGGAGTACGCAGATATGACTGATGAAGAAAGGATTGCAGCAGGTCTTAAGGACAAAAATGACAATCCTGCTCCATACGATGACCCGACCATCAACCTTATCTCCTTCACCCGTATCGGTAAGGTGTTCGGCGGTGGTTTGGGTGAGACTGCGGTGGTTCATGGTAATCCAACTGTTAATGTGGAGCCGATAAAGGGAATCTATGCAGGTAAGACTCCAGCTCCAATCTATGTGCTCAATGACAATGATGAGCGAGTAAAACTCTCCGACGATACCACACCGCCATACGGCATCACGAAAGGCAGCAATAACAATATCGTAATCCCTAACGAAGCTGGCAGCATCGGCACAATCTATGGTGGCGGTAATGCTGGTGCGGTATATGGCAATACTAATGTGCTGATAGGTACAAAGACCAATAACAAGCACATCAAGGATAAAGATAATGATTCTGTAGAACCGGAAGAAGTAGCCGTAACCATCACCGGCGATGTCTTCGGCGGTGGCAACGAGGCCATCGTGAGTGGTGATACAAATGTGAAGATTGGAGAATTACCCTCTCTTCCTTAAAGGGTGAGGAGTAGAATGATAAAGTTGTTACACATTATATATAATATAAGATGCTAAAAAAGGCATTACATATAATCTCACTATTGCTGCTAACCATAGTCATGGCGACTACGGCGATGGCACAAAGCAAGATAAAAATTCATGGCAATATATATGGTGGTGGCGACCAAGCTGCCATAGGAGGCAATACGAACGTAACCATCATTAAGGGTGAGTACGGAGGTAGCATCTATGGTGGCGGTAATGGTGCGCTATACACTGCTGATGATGAAACTGAGAATCCTCTCCATAAGGTCGGTACCGTCAAGGCTTCTGCCGACATCGGTACGCACAATGCTGATGGTACGCTCAAAGATGGTACTGGCGATACCCATGTCACCATCAACGGCGGTGAGATTGTGTATGGCATTGGCGACAAGGAGAACCTGCGTAATATCTACGGTGGTGGCAATGCAGCTTGTAATGTAGCAGGCAACACCAACATCGAGATGACGAAGGGTATGATCACGACATATAGTTTCACATCATCCTCACTCGCTATGGCTGCATGGCGATACTTCTACGACAATTCTATGAAGCCAAACCAGCAGAAGACACCTATCTGTTCTGTATTTGGTGCTGGCTATGGTGCACATACCGATGTGGCAGGAAATACTAATGTCGATATCAATATCACTGGTACTGCGGGCATTCAGCCAAAAGATGGTGTTGCTTTTACGCATGATGAACTTGAGGCTATCGACAAACTTGGTCTTCGCATGAAGCCTGATACAAAGCTGTCGGAGCAGTTCGTTCCTTCTGTTTTCGGTGGAGGCTTCGATGGTACGGTGGGTGCTTACGATGCTGCGGCTAACGAAGGAGCAGGAGCCATCAATTATGACAAGACGACTTACACCTCTCAGGCAAACATAACCATCCAGGGACAGCCATTCGTCTTCAATGTCTATGGTGGCGGATTAGGTTCTAAGACTGGTGCTGATGCTACTGGTGGCGTTGATAGCCATGTCGGTGCTGTATATGGTGCAACGAAGGTGGACATACAGGGTGGATTGTATAATGGCAACCTCTTCGGTGGCGGTGCTGGTATTGAGGCTGAGAAGGAAATAGATAGTCCTTTCGGCAGTGGTAAAGTTATGATGCCATATACCTACGCAGCACAAGTGATGCGTGAGACAGACGTAACCATCAGCGGTAACACTACCGTCATCTTCGGCAACGTATATGGTGGCGGTGACATTGCCAATACAGGCTGGTACTACGATAGTGCGCGTCCTCAGATGGATGGTCACGTAGCACAGCAGAACCACAGTCTTGCCATGCTCGACTACACCACATCCCTGAAACTCAACGGCGGCAATATCCTCGGTAGTGCCTTCGGTGGTGGCAATGGTCGTAAGAAGGAACAGATGACGATGTCTATGTTTGTTGGTACTGTCTGTGGTAGTACCAATGTGTCGCTGAATGGTACTAAGGTGTGGAGTCATGTCTATGGCGGTGGCAATATGGGTACGGTGTTCAATTGTCAGACAATTGCTGCATCGAAGGGTAAATCTGGACGAGCAATGGCTACTGGCGTCATTGACGGCTGTACCAATGTGGCTGTCCTCAATGGTATGGTGGCAAAGGACATCTTCGGCGGTGGTTTCGGTGATGACCCAGGTACAGGAGACGCTAACGTCACCTCTGCCGACATCTATGGCAATACCTACGTGTATTTCGAGAATGGAGACCTTGAGTACAGCAAATACTGGAAGCCGCGTGAGTTCCTTTCATCGGATGCAACTCTCGCACAGATGATGGCAGAGGTCACTGGCCGTTTCCTTGACCAGAGTAGTGCTGGCGACAAGCGCAACACCGAGAGTGATATCACCCACAATCTCTATGGCGGTGGCAATATGGCATGCGATGTGAAGGGTAACACACACGTCTATATGGTTGGTGCGCCAATAGCTCCTACCGACTTCAGCACTACCGAATATTATAAGGAGTGTATCGCCAATGTGGCAAAGCCTCACTTCTCTGTCTTTGGCGGCGGTTTTGGTAACAAGGCAATGGTTACCGGCAATGCCTATAGCGATATCAACCTCCAGAAGGGTACTGGCCTGCACAGTATCGTAGGTGGTGGTTTGAATGGTACGGTGGGTGGAACGTGTCAGGTACATGTGGGCAATGACCCAGTGTCGCAGGTACACTTCGTTTATGGCGGTGGCTACTATGCTCCTTGCGCAGGCACCAAACTTGACATTACTCGTGGTACCATTCTGGAGAATGTCTATGGTGGTGCGGTGATGGGTAACATCCATGCATCTGGTGCTACTACCGACATTGCAACGGATGTAACTATAGGTTTGCAGACATCAGGCAAGAATGCAGACGAATCAGACAGATACTCAACCTCCAAGTTTATTGACGAGGCAAGTAAAGAACTTCGCTCATACACATACGATCAGCATCAGAACAAGATTACCATCTATGGCGATGTCTATGGCGGCAACGATGTATCAGGTACTGTCAATGGTATCGCACAGCTCACCATCTATGGAGGTGAAATCAAGGGCAATGTCTATGGCGCTGGTAACGGCAACCACATCGGTTATTATATTCCTGGTGCTTTGAAATACGACTTGGGAACGCACGGTGATGATAACTATTTCATGGTGAATCATACGTCAGATGGAGGCCCTCAGGGTAAGACATACGTAGGTCGTCCGCAGACAGTTGGTGGTGTAAACCTTACGCTTGAAGGAAACACTAAGGACGAGCGCGTAAAGGTACTCGGTCAGGTGTTCGGTGGTGGTAACTCTTGTACCATTGGTGCATGGAATAAGACATTGCTGACTACGACATATGCAGGTAACCCACACCTTGTGCGTGATGACCCTGCTTACTTCCAAGGTGGTGGTACACTTAATATCAACCTCGGTTCACACGTCACTATTGGTCGTACGCATGAGCAGTTGGCTAAGGATGCTGACGGCAGCAAGTATATTGACAACGATGAGAACGTGTCGGGACTCTTTATGGGTTGCTCAGGTAAGGATCTTGCTACGCAGAGTGGCGCAATGACTGATAATCACTACCATCACTTCTTTAGTCCATACGCAAAACATTACTACCCAGGCTTTGTCGTTTATGACGAAAAGGGTGACGCTATGTCGCGTGCGGAACAACTCAAACCTTTCCAGGCATACCTTAATAATATTATGGTGTGGAGTGACAACGTACACCTCAATATCCCTGATGACGCTGAGGACATCTGGCTCGCCAACTTTGTGGGCGGTGGCTTCCGTGGTTCGATGCGTGCACAGACTCTTGAGAACGGTAGGTTCGATTACACACTGCCTGAAGGCGTGACGGTGAGCCATACCGTTGTTGGCGGTGCGTATAATGCGCATGTGCAGTATCGTGTCTTTGCCACAAACAATGATGGTACTTTCATAGATGCTGATGGCGATGATGAGTACGACTATCTGACCGTTGTTCCTGGTGGCTGGACGAAGATGGATCCTGCCAATCCAACGGCAGAGTGCGACTATATCAAGACCCTTCATGAGGATGAGGACGACCCCGAGAAGATTACCGGTATCCTTCGCTACAACTTCAACGGCGGTATGCTCAGTATCAACAGTACGGGTGTGAGCTCCAGCCCTGAAGGCAGGCATATCCATCAGGTGCATGCTGACCCTCGTGAACTTGGCATCTCAGAAACAGAACGCGATGCTCGTTATGCTACATCATACTTTGAGCCAATGACCGCTGGCTCTACGGGAGAGGAAAGCCAAGAAATAAAGGATAAACTCTATACCGCCAACAAGAACAAGACCCTTCTTCACCTTACCCTCAAATGCGCACTAGAGCCAGAGGTTCTGCCAAAGAACGATGGCAGCGGCAAGAACTACGCCCATGGCGGTAACGTCTTCGGCGGATGCTTCTTTTCGGGTTTCGTAGAGGGCGACTCATGGGTGGATTACCACTGCTGGCTCGCGCCTAAGTGTGCCAACAGCACAGAGGACAAGTACAAGTACTTCTTTGATAAGAACGACAACATGCACATCTACGATGATGCCGGCGACCTTGAAACCAACAATGCCCTCAGCGTCTATGGTGCAGGTTATGGTGCCGACACCCACTCTGATGGCGATGTGTATCTCTATATCAAGTCTATTGCCTTAGAAGCACATGGTGATGCAGATCCTGCTGGTATGTTCCCTTATATCTACAATGCATTCGGTGGATCGAATATGGGAACGGTGTCAGGTAACACCAACGTGTATTATGCAGTAGGTAAGCAGGGAACGCTTCTCGGTTCGCTCTATGGCGGTGGCTATAAGGGTGTCATCGAGGGTAATACCTTCGTAGAGATGGCAGAGGGCTTCGCTCATAACGTCTATGGCGGTAGCCGTCAGGCGGATATCCACGGTGCATCGCACGTATGGGCTTACGATGGTAAGGCACGAGGTATCACTGATGCCAACCACCTTATCATCTGTAACCTCTATGGCGGTAATGATATTGCAGGAACTATCAGCGGTACTATGCCGGTTAAGTTTACGGAGACAAAGTGGAATGCTGCACCAAATGGTGATGGCAAACCACGTCCAAACCTTACAGACAAGCAGTTCAACACTTACGTCGAGATCTCTGCCGATGATGACTCTGCCGACCGTGGTTTCCCAATGATTGGTAGTGCATACGCTGGTGGTAATGGTGAGGCATGGACGGAAGGTGATGGCGACAAACCTAACATAGCGAAAGCATTGCTTGAAGTAGAAGGTGGCACTACGCTCCGTGCCTTCGGTGGTGGTAATCAGGCTACCATTACCGAGGACACCTATATCTTCACCAATGCCGAGAGTGATAACTTTGCGAATGTTACCTTTAACGACTATCAGAAGAACATCGTGACCAAGGTGTTCTTCAGCGGCATGAGTACAGGTTATAAGTGGGAAGGAAACAAACTGGTAATTGACCCATACCACGTGGTAAATCTTTTCGGTGGCAACAATGTGGCA
>JAGHTW010000166.1 GCA_018065145.1 Candidatus Prevotella equi | reverse complement strand
CTCGGTATCCTTAAGTTCCTTGCTTTCGAGCAGACATTCAAGAACTCTCTCACAACTCTCCCAATGGGTGGTGCTAAGGGTGGTTCTGACTTCTCTCCACGCGGTAAGTCTGACGCAGAGGTTATGCGTTTCTGCCAGGCATTCATGCTCGAGCTCACACGTCACATCGGTCCTGACTGCGACGTACCTGCAGGTGATATCGGTATAGGTGGCCGTGAGGTTGGTTACATGTTCGGTGCTTACAAGAAGTACACACGTCAGTTCCAGGGCGTTCTCACTGGTAAGGGTCTCTCATTCGGTGGTTCACTCATCCGTCCTGAGGCTACTGGTTACGGTACAGTTTACTTCCTCCGTGCTATGCTCAAGACTAAGGGTGATGTTATCGAGGGTAAGAAGGTTCTCATCTCTGGTGCTGGTAACGTTGCACAGTACGCTGCTGAGAAGGTTCTCCAGCTCGGTGGTCAGGTTATGACAATGTCTGACTCTGACGGTTACATCTACGATCCAGAAGGTATCGATCGCGCTAAGCTCGACTACATCTTCGACCTCAAGCAGGTACAGCGTGGCCGTATCAAGGAGTATGTTCAGGAGTATCCAAACGCTAAGTACGTAGAGGGTGCTAAGCCATGGGGCGAGAAGGTTGACATCGCTCTCCCTTGCGCTACCCAGAACGAGCTCAACGAGGAGGCAGCTAAGGCTCTCGTTGCTAACGGTGTAATCGCTGTTGCTGAGGGTGCTAACATGCCTACAACCCCAGAGGCTATCAAGGTATTCCAGGAGGCTAAGATCCTCTACTCTCCAGGTAAGGCTTCTAACGCTGGGGGTGTATCAGTTTCTGGTCTTGAGATGTCACAGAACTCAGAGCGTCTCTCTTGGACTTCTGAGGAGGTTGACGCTAAGCTCCTCTGGATCATGGAGAACATCCACGAGAACTGTGTTAAGTACGGTACAGAGGCTGACGGCTATGTAAACTACGTGAAGGGTGCTAACGTTGCAGGCTTCATGAAGGTTGCTAAGGCTATGATGGCTCAGGGTATTTACTAAAAAATAATGCAAACTTCTTTAATGGAGTTTTTAGGATAAAAATTCAGGGGTGAACGACTTCGGTTGTTCACCTCTTTTTTATGTCGGAATTTTACTTGAGTTTTCTGTTTTCTCACCCTGTTTTTGCTATCGAATAATGATAGAGTTGTAATCGTTGTACAATTACCATGTAATCGTGCCACGATTACCGGGTAATCGTTATGCAATTACCGTGTAATCGTTACACGATTACAAAGCCCCTTGTAAGTATTTGAAAATCAATGATGTAAAAGTGCTAAAAAATAAGGTTTGAAAGAAAAACGTAATATGTTTGGTTTTCTCGTTAAAACTTTGTATCTTTGCATAGAGTTTTCTATAAAAACATGCAAAAACTTGTTTTAGACAATGAACCAGACTAAACCTATATTGAAAGATGTCTCGTTTCTTAATTTGATGCAGAAACGAATATTCAACGTACTTATCATAGCCAATCCCTACGATGCTTTTATGTTGGAGGATGATGGTCGCGTTGATGAGAAGATTTTCTCTGAATACATGAAGTTGGGACTGCGATATCCGCCTTCCTTTACTCGTGTCTCTACGGTGGAAGAAGCAGATGTTGCACTGCAGAGAACCCTCTATGACCTTATCATCTGTATGCCAGGTAATGCAGATAATGATGCCTTTGATGTTGCTCATTCCGTAAAGAGAATGTATCCTAATGTGCCATGCGTTGTATTGACACCATTCTCGCATGGCATCAGTCGAAGAATGCAGGACCTTGACCTTTCAATCTTTGATTATGTATTCTGCTGGTTGGGAAACACCGAGCTTATCCTCTCGATTATCAAGCTGATAGAGGATAGGATGAACGTGGATAATGATACAAAGGCAGGTGTGAAATGTGTGCTTGTTGTTGAGGATAACATACGATTCTATAGCAGTATTCTTCCGAATCTTTATAAGTACCTTCTCACGCAAAGTCTCAATTTTGCCACCGAGGCGCTTAATTCACAGGCGGAAATGCTCCGTATGCGCGGACGTCCGAAGGTGCTCCTTGCAAGAAATTACGAGGAGGCATGGGAACTATACTCAAAGTACCAGGATTCAATGCTCGGTGTCATCAGTGATAGGCGTTATCCTCGCGAGGGTAGGGAAGATCCGGATGCGGGTTTGCGCCTGCTTGCAAATATCCGCGCCAACGATGAGTATCTGCCACTTATGCTTGAGACTTCTGAACCTGATGTAGAGGTTGAAACGCCAGGTGTTCGTATTGTTGACAAAAACTCTAAAAAGATGAACGTTGACATGAGAAATATCATGGCAGCGCATTTCGGTTTTGGCGATTTCCAGTTCCGTGATCCTAAGACAAAGGATGTGATAATGAGGATTCATAACCTGAAAGAGTTACAGGATAATGTATTCAATATCCCTAAGGACTCCATGTTATACCATGTTTCTCATAACCATATCTCAAGATGGTTGGCGGCTCGTGCCATATTCCCTGTCAGTGAGTTCCTTAAAGGTATTACGTGGCATAAACTACAGGATGTGGATGCTCACAGGCAGATAATATTTGACGCTATCGTTCAGTATCGACACATGAAGAATATAGGTGTCGTAGCAGAGTTTGACAAGAAGCGTTTTGACTATTATTCACACTTTGCACGCATCGGTGACGGCTCGCTCGGAGGCAAGGGTAGAGGTCTTGCGTTCCTGGATAATATCATCTTGAAACACAAAGAGTTCCAACAATTTGATAATGCAACGGTGCAAATACCGAAAACGGTAGTTCTCTGTACTGATATCTTTGATGAATTCATGGACAGCAACCACCTATGGGAGGTGGCATTGTCTGACGTTAATGACGAGGATATACTCAAGGCGTTCCTTGATGCGGAACTTCCTGATAAGTTGAAGGATGACTGCAGCGCGTTTATCGATGCAACCCATGCACCGCTTGCTATACGTTCGTCATCACTGCTTGAGGATAGTCATTATCAACCGTTCGCAGGTATCTATAGCACATACATGATACCGTATTCTGACAACCGTGATGTTATGCTTGAGATGTTGGCAAAAGCCATCAAGGCTGTCTATGCCTCAGTGTATTATAAGGACAGTAAGGCATATATGACGGCAACAAGAAACGTCATTGACCAGGAGAAAATGGCTGTAATCTTGCAGGAGGTGATAGGCCAGAAATATGGAAAGCATTTCTATCCGAATATAAGTGGTGTGCTGCGCTCTCTTAATTTCTATCCTGTTGGAGATGAAAAGGCAGAAGAGGGTATAGCTTCACTTGCACTGGGATTGGGAAAATATATTGTTGACGGAGGACAGACATTGCGTGTTTCTCCATATCATCCAGCACAGGTGATGCAGATGTCCGAAGTAGAGACAGCATTACGACAGACGCAAACTTCGTTCTTTGCGATAGAACTGCCTGAGGATGATGACGTTATAGAGACAACGGAATTCTCTGTTGACGATGGTTTCAATATCAAGAGAAGGATGGTGAAAGAAGCTGACGAAGATGGTTCTCTGAATGGAATTGCCTCTACTTTTGATTATTATGACAATATTATTCGTCCGGGACTTTATGAGGGCGGCAGGAAGATAATATCCTTCAACGGAGTTCTGGAACAGGGAGTATTCCCTCTGCCTGAATTGATGCAGATGTCGTTGAAATATGGCGAGGGTGAGATGCGTCGTCCTGTAGAGATTGAGATGGCATGTAATATACATCCAGATAAGACCGGAGAACTTTATCTGCTTCAGATACGTCCAATCGTTGACTCAAAACAGATGCTCGATGAGGATTTGCTGGAGATAAATGACGATGATTGCATCCTGCGTTCTCATAACTCACTCGGTCATGGCGTTGTAGAAGGCATGTATGATGTGGTTTATGTGAAAGTAGGGGAGAATTTCTCTCCTTCGAAGAATACCTATGTTGCCGATGAGGTAAACCGCATAAATGCTCGCTTCCTGAAGGAAAATATACCATACGTACTCATAGGTCCAGGACGTTGGGGTTCAAGTGATGAGTGGCTTGGCATTCCGGTGAAATGGCCGCATATCAGTGGCGCAAAGCTTATCGTAGAAGAGATATTACCTTCCTATTGCGTTGACCCGTCACAAGGAACGCATTTCTTCCAGAACCTGACATCTCTAGGTGTCGGATATTTCACCATCGATGTGAATCATGACAAAGAGGGAAATCCTCTTAAGCGTGGTAGCGATAAAAAACCTGAGGGATATGCTAATTCGGAACTTGAGATATTGAATAGAGAATATCTTGATAGCCTGCCTGCTGTCTTTGAAAACGATTACATAAGACACGTGCGTTTGCCACAGCCTTTTACGATAAAGATGGACGGAATGAAGCAAGAAGGCGTATTGTGTAAAGGCTGATTTTGTCGAAAATCGCGGAAAATATAATAATTTAGGAGTAAAAATTTGCTCGTTAAGATAAAAATTAGTAATTTTACACTCAAATTATATTAATACCTAAAAAACGAACTAACCAATAACAAAAAATAACTATGATTAATCTCAAATCAATGATTGGATGTGTTGCCGTTGCAACATGTGTGTTGACAGCATGTAATTGTGCTGATTCGCAGACCTGCGAACTTAAGTCTGGTCTCAATCCAGCTGCTTTTGACACTGTTATCAATGAAAAGCCAGTGAAACTCTATACACTGACAAATGCAAATGGTATGGAGGTATCAATCACTAACTATGGTGGACGTGTCGTTTCTCTTGTTGTTCCTGACAAGGATGGCAACTTTGTTGACGTAGTTCTTGGCTTTGATAATATCGCCCAGTACGCTGACACACTGAACTCTCCTTCTGACTACGGTTCTTCAGTAGGTCGTTATGCCAACCGTATCGCTAATGGTAAGTTTACTCTCAATGGTGAAGAGTATCAGTTGAAGCAGAACGATGGTACTAACTGCCTGCATGGTGGTGGTACAACAGGTTGGATGAATCAGGTTTACGACGCAGAGCAGATAGGTGACTCTATCCTTAAGTTGACTATCACTGCTGCTGATGGCGAGAATGGTTTCCCAGGAAATGTTACTGCTGTTACAACATACACACTCACAAGCGACAATGTCCTTGACATGACTTGGGAGGCAACAACAGACAAAGAGACAATCATCAATCAGACCAACCATAACTACTATAACCTCAACGGAAATTTCAACGAGGTTGGTACAGATATGATTCTCTATCTGAACGCTGACAACTTCACTCCTTCAAGCAAGATTTACATCCCAATAGGTGAAATCAAACCAGTGAAGGATACTCCATTTGATTTCACTCAGCCACACGCTATTAGCGATGCTATTGGTGCTGACTTTGATCAGATACAGAATGCAAATGGCGGTATTGACCACAACTTCTGTCTGAACACTAAGGGTGATGATACACAGGTTTGTGCTTCTCTCTATTCACCAAAGACAGGTATCTTCATGGAGATGTACACAAATGAGCCTGGCGTACAGTGCTATACTGCAAACTTCCAGGGTATCGGCAAAGAACCAAGCATCAAGCATAAGGGTGGTAAGTACCCACAGTATGTCAGTGTTTGTCTTGAGAGCCAGAAGTATCCAAACTCTCCTAATCAGCCAGAGTGGGATCAGCCTAACCTTAAGCCTGGTGAGAAGTACTTCAGCCATGCCGCTTATAAGTTCTCTGTAAAATAAATCTAACGGTGTGATGCCTTTCCTCTACAATGGAAAAGGCATTACACCTTATTATATTATATATAAAAATAAAGATAAAAATGAAGAAAATTATATTCTCAGCTATTGCATTTGCAGCTGTTGGACTTGCTTCCTGTGGTGGTAACAAGACTGAGCAAAGCAGTGAATTAGAGGATTCTGTAGTTGAATTTGTTCAGAGCGAGTTGAAGAAAGAAATGATTCAGGAACTTGACAGCCTTACAGACGAGATGAGTAAGTGTGGTGCGCCTGCATTCCTGAAGAAAAATGCTAGTGGCATACAGCTTACTGACGAAGAGAAAAAGGCTAAGCCAGAGTATTTGCTGAATCCTGCTAATGCAGCTTCTGCAACATTGCTTTCTGAAAAATATCGTGCATTGACAGCTATGAGAATAGACCGTGAGGTTGCTGTTCTTTATGGAATGCCAGTCGCTGATTTTGATGAGCAAATAACAAAGCTCTTGGCTGATATCAATGATCCTGCACTCGAGGAAAACTACAAGAATGGTCCTGATAGTACCTCTTTAGCTGTTTTCTACACAGCTGAGAAAGAGAATGGACGTTTGAACCTTTTCTGGCAGTGCATGGCTTCTTCAAACATTGAGTCTCTTTACATACTCTCAAAGAATGTTGATAAGTTTACTGCTACAATGGATGATAATGCGGCTACTAAACTGACCAATCGTCTTGCACATATTGCGGTGTCTGCAAATGCTCTTGTGGACTTTGACTCAGAATTTAAGGTTGTTGCAGAATCTATCAATCTCCTTAAGGATGTGAATGCAAAGACTGTCAAGGAACTTCGTGAACAGCTCAAGGAGCAGAAAGAAAACATAGAGAAATCACGCAATATACTAGTTAAATATTTCTTTAACAAGCCTGATTTGAAATCTTAATCTGAAATAATTAAAAAAACTAAAACAATAAATCTTATGAGCGTAATTGAAGCTTTACAAAACAATGGTTTCCAGACCATTGACTATTTAGTGTTCGTTGCTTACATTATCATTCTTGTAAGCCTTGGCGTGTTCCTCAGCCGCGGAAAGAAAGGCGAGGAAAAATCCTCTACAGACTACTTCCTTGCAGGTAATACCCTGACATGGTGGGCTGTTGGTGCATCACTCATTGCTGCCAATATCTCGGCAGAACAGTTTATCGGTATGTCTGGTTCGGCATTCAACTCTGGTATCGCTATGGCAGCATACGAGTTGATGGCTGCTGCAACACTCCTCGTGGTAGGTAAGTTCCTTCTCCCATTGATGATTGAGAAGAAGGTGTTCACAATCCCACAGTTCCTTCGTGATCGTTATAATGACGGTGTGGGTCTCAGCTTCTCTATCTTCTGGCTGTTCCTCTATGTATTTATCAACCTTACATCAGTAGCATGGCTCGGTGCTCTTGCTATCAAGCAGATTCTTGGACTTCCTGCTGTAATGGGTTCTATGATGGGTATGTCTGTTGACTTCACTCTTTTGACAATCATCCTCATCCTCTTCCTCGTTGCAGGTCTCTATTCTATCTATGGTGGTCTCGCTTCAGTAGCTTGGACTGACGTTATGCAGGTGACATTCCTCGTTGGTGGTGGTCTCATCACTGCTTATGCTGCTCTTGATGTTATCGGTTCAGAACTTCATATCGATGGTGGCGCTTTCGGCGCATTCAGTGAGATTTACTCACACCTCGGAAGCATTGCAGGTGATAAACACTTCAATCTTGTCGTAACACGTAACCCTGAAATTGCTGAGATAACAAAGGACCCTTATTTTGATATTCCTGGTATCGTTGTTATCGTTGGTGCTCTTTGGCTTACAAACCTCGGCTATTGGGGCTTCAACCAGTACATTATCCAGAAGGGTCTTGCTGCTAAGTCTCTCGCTGAAGCAAAGAAGGGTATGATCTTCGCTGCTTTCCTCAAGATTCTCATTCCATTCATCGTTTGTATTCCAGGTGTATGTGCATTCTATATCATGAACGGTGAGTACAATGGTGTTTCTGTTCTCGAGCAGCTTCCTAACCTTGCTGGTTCTATTGATCGTTCAGATGATGCTTATCCATACCTCATCCGTAACTTTACTCCTGTATTTGTGAAGGGTCTTTCATTCGCTGCTCTTGCTGCTGCTGTCATCTCTTCACTTGCTTCTATGTTCAACTCTACATCAACCATCTTCACGATGGATATCTACAAGCACTATCTTGATAAAGGTGCATCTGAGGCAAAGCTCGTTACCGTAGGTCGTATCACTTCTATCTGCGCTCTTATCCTCGCGCTTGTAGCTGTTTATCCTATCATGGGTGGTGCAGATCAGGCATTCCAGGTTATTCAGGAGTATTCAGGCTTCGTATATCCAGGTATCGTTGTAATCTTCGGACTTGGTTTGTTGTGGAAGCGTGCAAGTGGTGCTGCTGCTGTTGTTGCTGCTATTGGTACATTCGCATTCTCTATCATCTTCAAGTTCGCTCTTCCAGAAGTTCCATTCCTCCTCCGTATGGGTTACGTGTTCATCTGTCTCGTTGTTCTCTTCTTCGGCATGTCATTCATGTCTAACAAGACAAAGCCTGCTGATGAGCTTGACGAACATTCTGTGAAGACTCAGTTGAAGTATGCATACGTCTGCCTTGCAGTTGCTGTTGTTTGCTTCCTCCTCGGTATCTATAGCTTCACATCACAGGAAATGATGAACCTCGGTTTCGAGGCAGTATTCTTCCTTGGTGCAATGATGCTCTCTATCTTTATCTATCTCCGCAGCAATGCTCTGGATAAGGTTGAGGATGTTAAGTCTATCGGTGTTGACATCAACATCTTCAAGACTGACGCAACATTCAACATCGGTGCCGTTGGCGTTATCGTCATTCTCGTTATCCTCTACGCTGTTCTTTGGTAAAATAATCTTATAACCTTAATATCCGCTAACCCCCAGCGGCTCTCTCAAGGTGAGGAAACTATTAAAAAGTTCCTCCCCTTGGGGGAGGTTAGGTGGGGCTTTACTATGTTAGAAGAACTCAAACAAAAAGTTTTCAAGGCAAACCTTGATCTTGTTAAGCAAGGACTTGTTATTTTTACCTGGGGCAATGTCTCAGGCATTGATCGTGAAAAGGGACTTGTTGTCATCAAACCTTCTGGCGTTTCATACGATGATATGAAGGCTGAAGATATGGTTGTTGTAAGTCTTGAGACCGGAGAGGTAGTAGAAGGTGATTTGAATCCTTCTTCAGATACTCCTACACACCTTGTACTTTACAAGGCGTTCCCAAATATCCAGGGTGTTGTTCATACACATTCTACCTACGCAACAGCATTTGCTCAGGCAGGAAAGGATATTCCAAATATTGGCACTACACATGCTGACTATTTCTATAAAGACATCCCTTGTACTCGTGATATGAACGAGGCAGAGGTAAAAGGACAGTACGAACTTGAGACCGGTAACGTTATCGTTGACGAAATTCTTAACATTCGTAAGATAAATCCTGATCATACTCCTGCTGTTCTCGTTAAGAATCATGGTCCATTCTCATGGGGAACATCACCTGACAATGCGGTTTATAATGCAAAGGTAATGGAACAGTGTGCAAAGATGGCATTCGTTGCTTTCTCTGTCAATCCAAATCTTACAATGAACCCATTGCTCGTTGAAAAGCATTATATGCGTAAGCATGGTCCTAATGCTTACTACGGACAGAAAGGTCAGAAACACTAATATATATATAAGGTATAACTTTTAAATCAAAATAACTATGGCATTTGAGAATTTAGAACTCTGGTGGATTACCGGTGCACAGTTACTTTACGGTGGTGAGACTGTGAAGATTGTTGATGGTCATTCAAAGGAAATGGTTGACGGTCTTAACAATGGCGGTCAGATTCCTGTAAAGGTAGTATATAAAGGTACAGCAAACTCTTCAAAAGAGGTAGAAGCTATCATGCTTGAGGCAAACAATGCACCTCAGTGTGTTGGTGTTATCACATGGATGCATACCTTCTCTCCTGCTAAGATGTGGATCAAGGGCCTGCAGGCTTTGCAGAAGCCACTGTTGCACTTCCATACTCAGTATAACGCTGAGATTCCTTGGGATACAATGGATATGGACTTCATGAACCTTAACCAGTCTGCTCATGGAGATATTGAGTTTGGTCATATCTGTACTCGTATGCGTGTACCACGTAAGGTAGTCGTTGGTTACTGGAAGAGCGAAGAGGCTCAGAAGAAGATTGCTATCTGGGCTCGCGTCGCAGCTGGTGTTGCAGATGCACACAACGTACGTTGTCTGATGTTCGGTATGAACATGAATAATGTTGCCGTTACTGATGGCGACCGAGTAGAATTTGAGCAGCGCTTCGGTTATCATGTTGATTACTACCCTGTATCTTCTCTCATGGATTACTTCAAAAAGGTAACTGATGATGAAGTAACAGCACTCGTTGAACAGTACAAAAAAGAATACACAATAAAGATTGATGAGTCTGGTGAACAGGTTTATTGGGAGAAAGTAAAGAATGCGGCTAAGGCTGAGATTGCTATCCGTCGAGTTCTTGAAGATGAAGGCGCTACTGCTTTCACAACAAACTTCGATGATCTTGGCGATGCAGACATTGATGATCCAAACTTCTGTGGCTTCGATCAGATTCCAGGTCTTGCTTCACAGCGCTTGATGGCTGAGGGTATCGGTTTCGGTGCTGAGGGTGACTGGAAGACAGCATGTCTCTATCGTACAATATGGGTAATGAACCAGGGTAACACTAACGGTGTTTCTTTCCTTGAGGACTATACTCTTAACTTCGCCGAGGGACAGACATCTATCCTTCAGAGCCACATGCTTGAGGTGACACCTCTTATCGCTACAAACAAGCCAACACTTGAAGTACACTTCCTTGGTATCGGTATTCGTAAGCAGCAGACTGCTCGTCTGGTATTCACCTCAAAGACAGGCGCTGGCGTTAAGGCTACTATCGTTGACCTTGGTAACCGTTTCCGCATCATCACACAGCAGGTAGAGTGCATTGAGCCTAAGCCAATGCCTAAGCTCCCTGTCGCTTCTGCTCTCTGGGTTCCACAGCCAACATTCGAGATTGGTGCTGGTGCATGGATTCTTGCTGGTGGTACTCATCACAGTGCCTTCGGTTATGATATCACAGAAGAGTACTGGGAAGACTTCGCAGAGATGCTTGGCGTAGAGCTTCTTGAAATCAACAAGGACACTACTATTGCTAACTTCCAGCAGAACCTCCGTAATAACGAGGTTTACTACATGCTGAACAAGGCATTGATGTAAATATATTCTGTTAATGAAAAACATAATGCATATTTCATAATTGTTATGAACGCAAAAGAAACTATACAATCAGGTAAAGCCGTACTCGGTATCGAGTTCGGCTCTACCCGTATCAAGGCTGTTCTCATTGATACCGAGAACAAACCAATAGCACAGGGAAGTCATGAGTGGGAGAACCAACTTGTTGACGGACTCTGGACATATAAAATCGACCGTATTTGGTATGGACTTCAGGACTGTTACGCTGACCTTCGTAAGAATGTTCTTGCTGAATACGATACTGAAATTGAAAACCTTGCAGCCATCGGTATCAGTGCAATGATGCATGGTTATATGGCATTCGGTGGTCAGGAAGAGAAGATACTCGTTCCTTTCCGTACATGGCGTAATACTAATACTGGCGCAGCTGCTGCAGAACTTTCAAAACTCTTCAACTACAACATTCCACTGCGTTGGTCTATTTCACACCTTTACCAGTGCATACTTGATGGAGATGAACATGTAAAGGATATTACCTATTTGACAACTCTTGCAGGTTATATTCATTGGCGTTTGACAGGAAAGAAGGTTCTTGGTGTTGGTGATGCTTCAGGAATGATACCTGTTGACCCTAAGACAAAGACCTACGATGCAGAGATGGTACGTAAGTTTGATGAACTTGTTGCTCCTAAGGGTTACGGATGGAAACTTCTCGACATTCTCCCAGAATCTCTCAATGCTGGTGCAGAAGCAGGTACACTGACACCTCATGGTGCTGAGCGTCTTGATATCTCTGGTCATCTGAAACCAGGTTGTCCTCTTTGTCCTCCAGAAGGTGATGCTGGTACAGGTATGGTTGCTACTAATGCTGTTAAACAGCGTACTGGTAACGTGTCTTGCGGAACTTCTTCATTCTCTATGATTGTATTGGAGAAGGAGTTGACCAAACCTTACGAGATGCTCGATATGGTTACAACACCTGATGGTTCGCTCGTTGCAATGGTACACTGTAATAACTGTACTTCAGATATTAACGCTTGGGTGAAGATTATCAAGGAATCACTTGAGGTTATGGGCAATACAGTTAATATGAACGATCTTTATGTAAATCTCTTCAATGCAGCTGCAAAGGGAGATCCTGATTGCGGTGGACTCGTCTCATTTAACTATATCTCTGGTGAACCTGTAACTGGTCTTATGGATGGTCGTCCACTCGTAGTACGCTCTGCTAACGATAAGTTCAACCTTGCAAACTTCATGCGTGCTCATCTTTATGGAGCTATCGGCGTGTTGAAACTGGGTAATGATATTCTCTTCAAGGAGGAGAATGTAAAAGTTGATCGTATCACAGGTCATGGCGGTTACTTCAATACTCCTATTGTAGGTCAGAAGATGCTTGCTGCAGCTCTCAATTCTCCTATCTCTGTCATGGAGACAGCTGGCGAGGGTGGTGCTTGGGGTATAGCTCTCCTTGCAGCATACGATATCGATAGTAAGGGACTTAACCTTGCAGACTGGCTCGATCAGGTTGTATTTGCAGGTAATACAGGTTCTTCTGTTGACCCAGATCCTGCTGACGTTGAAGGCTTCAACAAGTATATTGAAAACTACAAGGCTTGTCTGCCAATTGAGGCAGCAGCTGTAGCGAACAAGAAACAGTAATCAATAACAACTAATATTCACTAAATAAAAAACACATTAAAACTATGGCAAATTCAATTAGCGTGCTCAATCACGCAGCAGACAATATCCGTATTCTTGCTGCTGCAGCAGTAGAGAAGGCAAAGTCTGGTCACCCAGGCGGTGCTATGGGTGGTGCTGACTTCATCAACGTTCTCTATTCTGAGTATCTTAAATATGACCCAAAGAATCCTGAGTGGGTTGGTCGTGACCGTTTCTTCCTTGACCCAGGTCACATGGCTCCTATGCTTTACTCTCAACTCTGCCTTGCTGGCAAGTTCACTCTTGATGAACTCGCACAGCTTCGTCAGTGGGGTTCTCCTACTACTGGACACCCTGAGTTTGAGATAGCTCGTGGTATTGAGAATACATCAGGTCCTCTTGGACAGGGTCATGCATATGCTATCGGTGCTGCTATCGCTGCAAAGTTCCTTGCTGCACACACTGGCAACCCTACATTCGCTAAGGAGACTATTTATGCTTATATCTCTGACGGCGGTATTCAGGAAGAGGTATCACAGGGTGGTGCTCGTATCGCTTCTGTTCTCGGTCTCGACAACCTCATTATGTTCTACGATTCTAACGACATCCAGCTCTCTACAGAGACCAAGGAGGTTATGAACGAGGATACAGCTGCTAAGTATCGTGCTTTCGGTTGGGAGGTAATCGAAATCGTTGGTAACGATGCACAGCAGATACGTGATGCTATTGAGAGGGCACAGGCTGTAAAGGGCAAGCCAACCCTCATCATTGGTAAGTGTATTATGGGTAAGGGTGCCCTCAAGGCTGACGGTACTTCTTATGAGGCTAACTGCAAGACTCACGGTGCTCCACTCGGTGGTGATGCTTTCATTAACACTGTTAAAAACCTCGGCGGTGATCCTGAGAATCCATTCCAGATCTTCGACGACGTTAAGGAACTCTATGCTAATCGTGCTAAGGAACTCGAAGCTATCGCTGCTGAGCGTTATGCAGAGGAGAAGGCATGGGCTGACGCTAACCCAGAGATGGCTGCACAGCAGGCAGACTGGTTCGCTGGCAAGGCTCCAAAGATTGACTGGTCAAAGGTAGAGCAGAAGGCTAACGATGCTACACGTTCTGCTTCTGCTGCTTGTCTCTCTGCACTCGCAGAGCAGGTGCCAAACATGATTTGTGCTTCTGCAGACCTTTCTAACTCAGATAAGACAGATGGCTTCCTCAAGAAGACAAAGGCTCTCACTAAGGATGATTTCTCTGGTGCTTTCTTCCAGGCTGGTGTTGCTGAGTTTACAATGGCTTGCTGCTGTGTAGGTATGGCTCTCCACGGAGGCGTTATCCCTGCTTGTGGTACATTCTTCGTATTCTCTCAGTACATGCTTCCTGTTGTCCGTATGGCAGCTCTCATGAAGCTTCCTGTTAAGTTCATCTGGACACACGACGCATTCCGCGTAGGTGAGGATGGTCCTACACATGAGCCAGTAGAGCACGAGGCACAGATTCGTCTCATGGAGAAACTCAAGAACCACTCTGGTAAGAACTCTGTTCTCGTTCTTCGTCCTGCAGAGGCTAAGGAGACAACAGTAGCTTGGGCTATGGCTATGGAGAACACTGATACTCCTTCTGCTCTCATCTTCTCTCGTCAGAACATCAATGACCTCCCTGAGGGCAATGATTATGAAGGTGCTCGCAAGGGTGCTTACATCGTAGCAGGTTCTGATGAGAACCCAGACGTAGTATGTGTTGCATCAGGTTCAGAGGTTTCTACACTCGTTAGCGGTGCTGAGCTTCTCCGTAAGGATGGCGTAAAGGTACGTATTGTTAGTGTTCCTTCTGAGGGACTCTTCCGTTGTCAGTCTCTTGAGTACCAGCAGAGCGTTATCCCAGCAGGTGCCAAGGTATTCGGTATGACAGCAGGTCTGCCAGTAAACCTTCAGGGCTTCCTCATCGGTGCTGATCCTAAGTCAAAGGTATGGGGTCTTGAGAGCTTCGGCTTCTCTGCTCCTTACAAGGTGCTTGATGAAAAGCTCGGCTACACAGCAGAGAACGTTTACAATCAGGTAAAAGCAATGCTGTAGTCCTCTACCCCCCAAAAAGGGGAACACATAAATGATTTTATTGTTGATAAGCTATAGACACATTATTTAATGACTACAGCTTGTCGTACAAGAATAATAACTTTAAATCCGCTAACCCCACAGCGGCTCCTCTAAGGAGAAGAACCAATAAAAGGTTCTTCCCTTTGGGGGAGGTTAGGTGGGGCTTCACTATGGAAAAGAAAATCATAGGAGTTGCTAGTGATCACGCTGGTTTCCCATGTAAACAGTTTGTTCTTCAGTATCTCGAGGAACATGGTTATGAGTACAAGGACTTCGGTACATACAGTGACCGTTCATGTGACTATCCTGATTTTGCTCATCCTCTTGCTGATGCAATAGAGTCGGGTGTTGTCTCTTGCGGTATAGGTATATGTGGTTCTGGTGAAGGAATGGCAATGACCCTTAACAAGCATCATGGCGTTCGTGCAGGTCTTGTCTGGAACGTTGAGGTGGCACATCTTATACGTCAGCATAATGATGCTAACTGTATTGTACTTCCTGGACGATTCATTACAAATCGCGAAGCAGCGGTTCTTCTTGACGAGTTCTTTAAGACTCCGTTTGAGGCAGGCCGTCATCAACTTCGAATTGACAAGATGTAATGTATGACACATTACAAAAAAGAGATATTAAAATCTTTAAATGAAGAGGCACAAGGAAACAATATTACCCATTAGATTCCTTGTGCCTCATTTTTTATACCCATGCAGACAAATCAAAAATATGTAATAGGAGTGGACTTTGGCACAGCAGGAGCCAGAGCCATTGTTATAAATTCTCTGACAGGAGAGACAATAGCATCCAGTAATATGAACTATCCGCGGTGGGAGAAGGGATATTATTGCAATACAAATATAAATCAGTGGCGTCATCATCCGCTTGACTATATTGAAACTATGGAATTTGTTATCAAGGATGCATTGTCACAATGTCCTGCCTATATACCACTTCAGATTGCCGGCATAGGTGTTGATACGACAGGCTCAACCCCTGCATTGACAGATGAATCAGGAACGCCGTTGGCTATGTTGCCAGAGTTCGCCGATAATCCTGATGCAATGTTTGTTTTATGGAAAGATCATACTGCTGTAGAAGAAGCTAAAGAGATAAACAACCTTTGTAAGAAATGGGATGTTGACTATACTAAATATGTTGGTGGCGTATATTCTGCTGAATGGTTTTGGGCAAAGGCGATGCATCTGGTTCGTGAAGATGATTCCGTTGCATCACGAGCATATTCTATAGTGGAAGTATGTGATTGGCTTCCTGCTGTTCTTACTGGAGTAAAACGGTCAGAAGACATAATACGCAGTCGTTGTTCTTATGGTCATAAAGCATTATGGCATCCAGAATGGGGAGGACTTCCAACAGAAGAGTTCTTTGTTGCGTTAGAACCAAAACTCGCAGGATTCAGTCTTCGTATGCCAACAACTTCCTTTACAGCAGATAATCCCGTTGGTACATTGTCTTCCGAATGGGCTGAGAGACTTGGTCTTCCAACAACTGTCGTTGTAGCAGGTGGAGCATACGATTGTCATGTTGGTGCTGTAGGAGGAGGTGTTACTCCTGGTTCCCTTGTGCGTGTCGTTGGACCATCAACATGTGATGTTATGGTATCAACGTATGAAGAAATTGGTACCAAGTGTATCAAAGGAATTTGTGGTCAAGTTGACGGTTCTGTAATTCCTGGAATGGTAGGATTGGAAGCTGGTCAAAGTAGTTTCGGTGATCTTTTTGATACTTTTAGAAAAGTAATAGAGACACCGTTACGTCAAGGTCTGACACAATATTTCACAGACAAGATGTCGCGTAAGGAACTAAGCGGTATGATTAATGAAATCACAAATATCATAATGGAGAATATAGATGAGAAGGCTGCTGAGTTATCTCCTTCTGTAACATCTATACTTTCGACGGATTGGATAAATGGTCGCCGCTCACCTGATGCCAATCAGATGCTGACATTATCCATGACGGGTATTTCTTTAGATGTATCTGCTGCAAAGATGTATCGTGCCCTTGTTGAGGGTGCTGCGTATGGCACTAAAGCTATCGTGAAACGCTTTGAATCAGAAGGCGTAGAGATAAAGGATGTAATTGGAATCGGCGATATAGCATTAGGTTCAAGTTTTGTTATGCAGGTAATGTGTGATGTTATCAACAAACCCATAAAGATATGTAACACCGACTATGCTTGTGCGCTTGGATCTGCAATGTTTGCAGCTGTTGCTTCAAGGATATATGATAATGTAGAGGATGCTATTGCGGCAATGAATAGTGGTTTCTCACGTGAATATCATCCTAACAAGAATAATGTGCCGATATATGAGAAATTATACAACAAATATCAGCAGTTAGGAAAATTCTCAGAAAGCAATGAAACCTATATAAACGAAATAAAGTAACGGAATCCCGTTACTTTATTTTTTCTTTTTTTTGAAAAATCTAATGCCTTTCCCAAATCGATTGTAAAGCTTCCATCCTAATAATGCCCCATCAATGAGTCCTGCGGATGAAGTGATAAAAGCCATTGCTCGTTGTGTTGGCGAAGCCATTTCTTCTTCTGTAGGTTTATGGAACATGTCATCCCATATTTCTTCCAGTCTCTCTTCGTTCTTTTCTAATTCCGCTTTTATTGCATCCTTCATTTCGCCTATCTGCGTCAGGGATGTAACGGAAATATTTATTTTTGTTTTTGTATTCATAATCACTCCTTTTCCAACAATATACTAACAAGAAATTTTATCATAGGTTTTTCTATCCATGCATGTCTATTGGCGTAGAAAAGGAATAAGATAAGAACATAGAAAGCACTCACGCAGCAGAAGGCTATTGGCATTGAGCCAATAACATCGCCAATGAAATAAGCCATTGCAAATGAGAGATATATAAACACTAAGAATATGATGATTGTAAAGATGAATACCAACGCTAATGCGGTGAATATTCTCACAATCTTATCTATCATATCCAGTTTTCCATACTCTTTCTTTAGCGAAAGCCATTCCTTAGCTTCTTCTACAAAGTCAGCTATGCGTTCTATGTTCTTATCGTTTGAGATCATTTTATGCCTCCTCTTCTATTTCCTCTACCAATTCCTTCATCTGAAGACGTGATAGTTTGATGTCATGCTTGTCGCAGAAATCCTTTACTGCTTCTGTAAGCTTTGCACGTGTGTCTTCACCCTTCTCTGGAGCAAGAAGAAGTGCTGCTGCTGCGCCTGCAACGGCTCCGCCGATGATAGCGCTGATGTAACCTAATGCTTTCATAATTTTGTGTTGTAGTTTAATGGTTAATAAATAGAGTTGTTTATAATTATTTGCAAATGTACCAAAAAAAAACTTGAATAACGGAATAAATTGTGTTAAAAATAGCGAAAAGCACAAAATAATGATGTTTTTTTATTACCTTTGTGGCATAATTAAAGTATTTAATCATTCAAAACAGTATAAATATGAAGAAGATTTTTGTAATATGTGCCGCTGTATGTGCAGCAATGGCTTTCACTGCATGTAATTCATCAAAGGAAAGTGCCTATCGTAAGGTTTATGAGAAGGCGAAGGCACAGGAAGAGGCTCAGGCTCAACAGAATGCTCAGGCTATAGCTGCTCCTGTTCAACAGCAGACTCCTGTTCAACAGCAGACACCTGTTGTAACACCACTTGAGACCGCACCTGCCCAGACAACGGTTGTTGATAACAATGACAACGTTCCTGTTCGTTCTGAAAATCTTAAGGTTGTAAGCGGAGCAGGACTTAAGGCATATTCTGTTGTTGTAGGTTCTTATGGTGTACGTGCTAATGCAGAAGGCGTGCAGAGTCGTCTCAAGGCAGCTGGCTATGATGCTCAGCTTGCATTCAATGAACAGCGTAATATGTATCGTGTCATTGCTACAACATTTGATTCAAAGGATAATGCCGTTCAGAGCCGCAATTCTCTTCGTGCAAACTATCCAGACGCATGGCTACTCATGGCTAAGTAAAGTATTTTAGAGTGGCAAGAATATTAGCAATAGACTATGGCAAAAAGCGCACCGGACTGGCTGTGACTGATGAGTTGCAGATAGTGCCTGGTGCGCTTGATACTGTAGATACAAAACAACTGATGTCGTTTCTCAATGATTATGTTTCCAGAGAGAATGTGGAACGAATAGTCATTGGAGAACCAAAGCAGACAGACGGCAGACCATCCGAGAATCTCAGTCGTGTAAAGACATTCGAGGGACAGTGGCGTAAGGCGCATCCAGAAATACCTATTGAAGGTTATGATGAACGATTCACTTCCGTCATGGCACATCGAACCATGTTAGATGCTGGACTAAGAAAACATGCCCGTCAGGACAAGGCACTCGTGGACCGCATCTCTGCTACTATCATCTTACAGGATTATTTAAATTCAAGACATTTTTAACGTGATTTTACCTATATATACCTACGGACAGCCTGTGCTTAGAAAAGAGGCTCAGGACATTGATAAGGATTATCCAGAACTACAGACTCTTATAACCAATATGTGGGAAACCCTTGCAAGCAGTGAGGGTATCGGACTCGCTGCGCCTCAGATAGGCCTTGCCATACGTCTTGTTCTCATTGACCTTGATCCTCTTAAAGAGGACCTTCCTCAGTATGAAGGTTTCAAGAAGGTTTACATCAATGCACACATTGAGGAGTATGATGAATCTAATACCGATTCGTCAGAAGAAGGATGTCTCTCTCTTCCTGCAATCCATGAGAAGGTAGTGCGACCTACGCGCATTCGTGTAAAGTACATGGATGAACAGTTCCAGGAGCATGACGAATGGGTTGATGGCTATCTCGCTCGCGTCATGCAGCATGAGTTTGATCATCTTGATGGAAAGATGTTCATAGATCGTCTTTCTCCATTACGCAAGCAACTCATCAAGTCAAAGCTACGTGCATTGCTTCAGGGACGTTTTCGTACTGGTTACAAGACAAAAGCGCCACGTAAGGCTTAAATAATGTACTTTTTACGTATGTATAGGATTATAGTATCCATATTATTTCTCCTTTCTCTTACTCTTGGAACGAGTGCGCAGTATAAGGTTGATCGTCTGTTGTTAAGCGGACGTGTGGCATTACACTATGAAGACTATGTCCTATCTATACAATATTTCAATCAGGCAATATCCCAGAAACCATATCTCTGGGAACCATGGCAGTTACGTGCCATAGCAAAATACTCACTTGACGACTGGCAGGGCGCCATTAATGATGCCACGAAGGCCATAGAGCTAAACCCGTATGTTACAACGCTCTATGATCTTCGTGGCATTTCGTATATACGCCAGGAGCAATATACCGATGCTATAAACGACTATACCAAGGCGATATCTCTTGAACCCGACAATCAAAACTATTGGTACAATCGTGCTGTTTGTTACATGGAGTGCAAGGATTATGAGACGGCACAGGTACAGCTTGACACCATCATTCGCAGATGGCAGAAATATGCCATGCCGTATCTAATGAAGGCTGAAGTGTTTATGCATCAGAAAGATACAGCGTCTGCAGAAACATGGATTGCAAAGTCGCTTGAGATAGATAGGTACAATGCAGATGCGTGGCGAGTGAATGCTTTCCTTGCACTTAACAAGGAACGCTACAAAGATGCAGACTCACTGTTTACCGAAGCATTACGTCTAAAACCGAAGACTGCCGTTTGTTATGCCAATCGAGCTAATGCGCGTTTGAAACTTAACAATCTTCGTGGTGCTATGTCCGATTATGATACGGCACTTGAACTTATGCCAAATGATATACTCTCACATTACAACCGTGGATTATTACGTCAACAGGTAGGCGATGATAACCGTGCTATAGAGGACTTCGACTACGTTCTTTCGTTGGAACCTAACAATGTCATGGCACTCTTTAATCGAGCAACGTTGCTTGACAGAACAGGAAATCTCAAGGCGGCAATACGCGATTATAGCAAGGTTATTGACAAATTCCCTAACTTCTGGACGGGATTGCAGTATCGTGCCGCATGCTATAGGAAGTTAGGCATGACAGCAAATGCAGAAAAGGATGAGTTTCGTGTACTCAAGGCACAGATGGATAAACATCTTGGAGTACAGCAGAGATGGAGTCGCAGCAAACTATCTGCAATGCGTAAACTGAGTGATATAGATCCTGACAAATATAATCACCTTGTGGTTAACGATGAGATAGAGGATGAACACTATTACAAAAGCGAATACAGGGGCAAGGTGCAGAACCGCCAGATATCTGATAAGTTCTTGCCTTATATAGCTCTGACGCTTAATTCAAAGCGTACCGGTATCAGTACCTATGCACCATTCGATCGTGATGTGGATGCGTTCATTGATGACTCACGTACGATGTTCAAAAAGTATTCTTTAGCCATTCCTGCACTAGGAGTAGTAGGAGAGGCTGCTGGCGTGTCAACATTCGATACGGTGGATAATCTCACGGAAGGAATAAGAAGTACATCAGACACGCTGGAAGCAGAGCGTATGGTAATGCTTAGATCTATTGCTTATTCATCAGCTCAGAACTATATGGAAGCGATAAAGGATGTTGATATGTATATGGTGTCACATCCCGAGTCTGTCGTAGCATTGTGGCAACGAGCTGTATGCAATGCTATGATGGCAGAGTTTGATTTTGATGGTTCGCCAAAAGAAGTGGCAATGCGAAATGCTGGTGTGAAGAGCGATTTCAGAAGGCTGCACGCCATAGCTCCTGACAATGCACTCGTGTATTATTGCCATGCTACATTCCTGGCAAGGGTAGGGGAGTTTGCTGAAGCTGCAGAACTGTTCACCAAGTCTATTGCTCTCGACAAAACACTACCGCATGCCTATTACAATAGAGCTCTTGTCTATATGCATCTCAATGAAGGGCAAAAGATGAAACAGGACTTGAGTAAGGCTGGAGAACTTGGTATATATCAAGCTTACAGCCTGATGAAGAATGCAGATAAGACAAATTCTAACAAATGATAATATCCATTAACGATGAAGCAAATCATTCTCTTTATATCACTCATTCTTTGTGTACCTGCTGCAGCAATGACGGTAGGCGATTTTTTTGTGGCTATGCCTGATAGCCTTATGCCGTATCTAAACAAGGCACAGCGGCAGGAACTAATTTCATTACAGCAACTTGATAATAATAGTAATGCAACCTTGCCAAATCTCTTTCAGCGTAATGCTACATTGTTAAGTATTTCTGACGAGAAGATGGTGATAAAACCAAATGATGGTACGATAATGGAGATATTACGATTGCCAGCCAATGATGGAGATAGTCTTTTCTGTCTGTTATCTACCATACAACTTCCAGAGGAGCAAACGCAGTGTACTATATATAATAAGGTGTGGCAGGTGCAGCAGACATTAGATTTGATGGGGCTATATACAAATGATAGTACCTTTCTCACACAGTGTCCTGACACCATGACTCAACAGCGATATGCCGAAACGTTGAAATTGATAGAGTTTCCTATAATTGCTGCGCATATCACAGATGAACCTGCGTCAATATCCGTTACATTATCTGCCCCATATCTTTCCAAGGACGAGAAGCAACGACTTGATGCCATTCTACGCAAACGTGTAATGGGATGGAATGGTAATTCATTCGTGGTACGTTAAGTAATCTTCTAGAAAAATCTACCAATAATCATTGTTGTGTGAGAAAAACAGAAAAGTTTTGATTAGAAATAGAATAAATACGGAATAAAACTTGCAAAATAGATAAAAATATAGTAAATTTGCAAGTGTTTTTCATGGTATTAGATTATTAAGGTTATTTAAGATTGGTTGTCGTGAGATAATCAATCTTTTTTTTGCGTGTATAAAATAGTATCTGTGCAGTGCCTCATACACACTTGTGCAGTTGTACTTGCACACTTGTACCGTAATGCTGCACAAGTGTGCAAGTACCTCGTGCACAGTTCCAGTTATTTTTTCAACGATATTATAAGTCGATTACGGTGTTTTGCTTACTCTGTTTTGATTTTTTGTAGCAAAATCTTTCCATGATGAATATTTCTTACCTGTGACGGGAGTGTTCAATTGCATAAAGTGGCAATAAGCAGCACCAAGGGCGTCGGTGGCATCCATAAACTTCGGCATCTCGTCCTTCTGAAGTTTTAATATGCGCTGAAGCATTCCTGCAACCTGTTCTTTTGATGCTGTACCCGTACCCGTAATCGCCATTTTAATTTTCATAGGAGCATATTCATGTACAGGAACACTATGCTGAATAGCTGCTGCTATGGCCACTCCCTGAGCCCTTCCGAGTTTCAACATGGACTGAACATTCTTGCCGAAGAAAGGTGCCTCGATAGCTATCTCGTCAGGAAGGTATTCATTGATGATGCCTGTGACTCGTTCAAAGATATGACCTAAACGAAGGTATGGATCATCTTCTTTGCGCATATCGATGACACCCATGGCTATCATCGTGGCTTTCTGGCCTTTACAACTGATGACGCCATAGCCCATGACGTTCGTTCCTGGGTCTATGCCCATTATTATCCTTTCGGGTTTTACGGTATTTGGCGTTGCCATCTTATCTGTCAAGATATGGGTTTGTTGAGCCTTCAAGACCTATAGTTGTTTCAGGGCCGTGACCAGGAAGGATGCGTGTGTCGTCAGGCCATTGCATGAGCATGCGAAGGGACTGGATAATCTGGAACATGGAACCGCCGCCGAGGTCAGTTCTGCCGATGCTTCCACGGAAAAGTGTATCGCCAGAGAAGGCAATGCTTTCTTCTGGGCAATAATATACGACACTGCCTTTTGAATGTCCTGGTGTGTTGAAAACCTTGAAGGTGTGGCTGCCGAATGATACCTCGTCGTTGTCATTAACGCAACGACCTATTATCGGCATCTTGAACTCTTGGGTGAAGCCGAATTTTTTGATATCGTTGTTGATATCTTTGTAAACTTCTACATCGCGATCGCAAATGACAGGTTGTAGATTATAGGTGTCGAATACCCATTGCGAACCCATGATATGATCAAAGTGACCATGGGTGAGAACGTAAAGTGTCGGCTTAAGATTTTCTGCTGTTATATATGAACTGATGGCATCTTGTTCCATTTGGTTCATACAACCGCAATCTACAATCATACACTCGTTTGTTTCATCACTTGCAATATAACAGTTTGTTCCAAGAGGATTGCAAGGTATAGTCTTTATCTTTAACATGTTATGTATTTTACTTGAATAAATTGTTAGAAATGTTTAGTTGCTTGTTCCGTTAGCCTGGAAGGTATATAAGATATTTCTGTTTAAACCACTCTTCTGTAAAATAATTTGTGAGGTCGGTCTTTTCTACAATGTTCTTGTATGGGTGTATCTCATGCTGTAATTCTCCACCTTTTAGACACAATATTCCATTAGGCATGGCATTGTGCTGATCTTTCTTCTTGATGTTTTTCTTTACAATTTTCACCATGTCGGGCAGTGGCATGACGGCACGAGATACAATGAAGTCAAACAATCCTTTCTCTTCTTCGCCTCTACGTTGCTCTGCTACAAGATTCTTCAGACCTATCGCCTGTGAGATTTCTTGGCAAACACGGATTTTTTTTGCTGTACCATCAATGAGTTTGAATTGACATTCAGGGAACATTATTGCCAAAGGGATGCCAGGAAAACCACCACCACAGCCAAAATCCATAATCTTAGTGCCTGCAGTGAATTTTAATGCTTTGGCTATTGCTAAGGAGTGAAGTATGTGGTGTTCATAAAGATTGTCAATATCCTTACGGGAGATAACGTTGATTTTAGAGTTCCAGTCGTGATATAGCTCGTCAAGCATGGAAAATTGATGGCGTTGCTCTTCTGTCAGAGATGGGAAATATTTTAAAATCTTATCCATATTATTGTAAAATGTTTTGTGCAAAGTTAAGCATTATTTCTTGAATAGCAAAGCGTTTCACCGATTTTCTATACAAAGATAAGGTCTGACATTATGCTGTCGCTTATGAAAAGTCCCTTTCTTGTCAGGTGTATATGGTTGTCATCTATCTTGAGTAAACCATTCTCAATGCTCTTGCGCGCGTTCCTTTTTATATATATATAGTGTTCTTTGGATAAATTGCTGAGATTAATACCTTTCTTTGTTCTTAGGGCTGTAGTGACTAGATCGTTGTAGCGGGTGTTGTCGTCAATTTCCTCTATCTCTATCTTGGCATTGTGGTTTTCGATGCCGTTTATGTATCTTTCTAAATCGCTTACATTCCATTGTCTTGATGAGCCATCATATGAATGTGCAGCAGCACCTAAGCCTATGTATTTTGTTTCGTTCCAATAGGAAGAATTGTGAATGGATGCTTTGCCTGATTTGGAGAAGTTGCTTATCTCGTAGTGATCATACCCTGCTTCTATTAGTCGGTCTATTAGAATTTCGTACATATCCGCATTGGAGCCTTCTGTGTTCTCTTTTATTAAGCCTTCTTTAAGCATGGAGTAGAGTGGGGTACCCTCTTCGTACATCAATGAATATGCAGATATGTGTTCTACGTTCAATGCTAATGCTTTCGTAATGTCGTTACTCCATTCTTCCAGAGTCTCGTCAGGAAAACCGAACATAAGGTCTATGCTGATATTTGAAATGCCATTATCACGGAGCATTTCTACTGCTGGTGCTATGTCTTCTGATTTATGACGCCTGTGAAGAAACCGTAGTCGGTTGTTGGAAAACGTTTGAACTCCCATGGAAACTCTGTTTACGCCGATGTCTTTTAGACTACGACACAATGCTGGCGTTATGTCATTAGGATTGCATTCTATTGTGAATTCCTTTATGTCCTTGCACTCTATATTATTTATATGCTCGCCCAAAAGTCTAAAGTTCTGATTTGAAAGAAGCGATGGAGTACCACCACCGAAATAAATCGTTTCTATTTTATCTCCTCGTAGGTAGTCTTTGCGTTGATTGTATTCTTCTATTATGGCGCGAACGTACCTGTCTTGCAGATTTTCTTTCCCCGTTGTAGAGTAGAATCCGCAGTAGATACATCTGCTAGCGCAAAATGGTATGTGTATGTATAAACCTGCCATATGTGTTGTTCCTTTTCTCTTAAAACACTGCAAAATTACCATTATTTTGCGAAAAATAAAAATAAAAACAAAAAAAGTTTCAAAAACATTTGGTAGTTTCGCGAAAAGTGCGTACCTTTGCACTCGCTTTTGAAAAACAGGGCGCTTGGCCAAAAGGTTTTGAGCGATCCTTGGTTTAGGAAAGCGAACTGAAGAAAGAGTTCTTTGAAAGA
>JAGHTW010000094.1 GCA_018065145.1 Candidatus Prevotella equi | reverse complement strand
AGGCAATGGTAGAACATCTTATCAACACCCTGTCCACTCTTCTCGATGAAACCTGCCTTCTGCAATACCTCGGTGATGAGTTTGCAACGTGGCATACTATTGACCGTTAGGATATTGTCCACATCTACACCAACAGGGAAACCTCCAGCATTGGTGATGATGAGTTGGTCGGGATATTGCTTGATGACCACATCGCTCTGAATGTACATCACACGATGGCAGCAAGCATTGAGGATTGCCTCTCGTACTACTTCTCGATTAAACGCAGGAATGTCACCAATGCGGAAACCGTCATTGTAGTGTTGTAATGGGTTGCTGGCAGGTTGGTTGATGTAGTTCCACACAGAATCAACCATTAAAACAAGTGGTTCTTGGAATTCCTGACGTGCAGTGTATTCTATCATAGAGTGATATAGGCGGTACTCTACAGTCACGCGATTGCAATACAGATGCGTGCGTATTGCTTCTGACCTGCCAAGAAGGATGAGGGCAGCATTGGTCAACTGGCCATCCTTATTCATGAGAGCAAAATCACGGAGCACCTGCAAAGTTGGCGTGCTCACAAACTCTGGCTTGTTCCAGCGTTGTGCATAGCCTTGCTTCATCACACGGATGGCTTCTTCGTCAAGGTCTTCAAGCGATAGTCCCTCGCAAATCTTCTCTGAGAAGTCTGGTTCTGACTCCTGTAGGATCTTGAGATACATAGCATCTGACATTGGCTTGAGTTCTTCGCCGATACGCATCAATGGTACGTCCTCGAATTTGAAGACCTTACCGATAGGACGTGAAGGAACCTCAATCACCAACACACGACGATTCTCTTCGTCGTAGAGTTCGTAAATCTCTGGACGAATAGTTGTGTCGCGATAGATGTCCGACTCCAGCTGTCCGATGGCATTCTGCGCCTGGCGAGTACCTGTAACACGATGCGGATAGTTGTCATGCATGCCTATGACCAAGCGACCGCCACCTTCGTTACAAAGGGCGATGACATAGCCAAGGATGCAGCGGCGACGATCCTTCGGATTGGTCTTGCCTCGACCATCGTAGGAAACGTTGCCTCCTTCGCCTGCCTTGAACTCAACGCGGTCTTCGGATTCGCGCATCTGCTGGAGTTGCTGTATGGTGAATTTATTCATTATTGTTGTGGTCTTTACTTTTTAATGCTTCTCAATCCTTCCTCAGAAGCTCGTTTATGTCCACTTCGAGGAGTTCTGCAATCTTGACGAATGTCTCCATTGGTGGTTGACAGGCATTGGTACACCATTTGCTTACTGTTGTTGGCGCACATCCCATTTGTTCGGCAAGCCACTTATTGGTCTTCTTTTTATCGACAAGAACCACTTTTATTCGGTTTTCCATTCTTATGCTGAAGTTATTTGTTTGAGGTCTATTTGTACGTTATCTATCTCTGAGTAACCATTTACATGGAGTGCCTGGTCAAGGATGTCTGTCTTGAATGCTACACCTGTCCCGCTACATAACATCGTGCCAACGTGAAGGAGCAGCTTATAAAGTTGATGCCCTTGGATATGAAGGTAAGCATTCTCTTCGTTAAGATACTCGTTTGTCATAGCTTCTGGACGTTGGAGTCCTTCCAGATTGTCGTTAAACAACTTTGCGACTCTTTCTACGTATGCATTTCCATCATTGGCAAGATCTTCTCGTTTGGGTTGAAGAGGCAGACATGCGTTGAACTTTGAAATATTCCATTGTTGGTTCAATTCTGAGTCCTGGCTGTAATGCACAAGATAAAGAAGTGGCTCATACACAACGGCAGAAAGTTTCTTCAGGAAGACGCAAAAATCAAGCTCTGAGTCGGGGACTAAATCAGAGAAACGTGCTTGAAGATGCTCTGCTTCACAGAAATGATTCTCCCATGAGTAGGCGTATGTTTGCGCAATGTAGTTGTCTGCAGACAATTCCTTTTCTCCTTTTAACTGGCGCAGATCGCTATCAATACAGATAAAGAAGCGCTTGGTCAGATAAGGTCGATAACGCAAGCATTGTTCGCAACCACGAGTATCATTGCCTTTGTCATTCTTTGAATATGGCAGATATAGATACTTTGCGGGTGAAGCATTCTGGAGTTGATTATCCCAGAAAAGCTTATCCTCAGAATCCTCCAAATGTACAACGGCTTTTATGCTTCTGTCTCGCAATGGAAGATTACTATAGTATCGTGCTTGTTCTTTGATTCTATTCATAATTCCATTACTTGACAGGAGTTGTTACGTCTTCCATATATATGATCTTGTCTCCCCATCCATCGCCAAAAATACTTGGCGAATGGGTGGTGATGAAATATTGAGCATTGGGATTGAGTTTGACAAGGATATTTATTAACTCAAACTGCCAACTGATGTCAAGCGAATTTTCAGGTTCGTCAAGTAATACAAATGCATCTTTGCCATCCAAAAGGAAAACACGAAGCAAAATCAGGAGTATCTGCTTTTCACCAGAAGATAAGGCGTCAATTGGCAAAACCTGATCATCACTTATTACATTGAACTTGTTTCCTTCAATTTTAATATACTTCCCTGTACTCATTAAAAAGCAGTTGTTGATGATTGAGCAGAAATCATCAATTTTTGCTTTCATTTCTACCTGTTTCTCGGTAGATGCATCAATCATCGTCATACGATAAGACATCATAGAGGGACCCGTCTTCATGTCAAACAAGTAGTACTCAAGTTCTTGAGTCAAAGCGTTTGTTGTCTTACGTTTGTCACGCATGACAAAATCATCAACAGATCGAATATATACAACCTGAAGTTTTTCCTCATTAGTGAGACTGTTGAAAGCTTGAGCATAAATATTATGTAATAGCGTGGTCTTGCCACTACCATTTACACCGACAATGATGTTGACATCGGCGTTTGCAGTGAAGTGTACATCGTACTTGTGCCAAAGTTGAGTTTTGATTTCTTTAAGTTTAGAGTATGACATAATCTCTGGTCTTTAGTATGCTCTTTGCTTGACAAAGAATACACATTATTAATTATTATAGGTGCAAAGTTAATATTTTTTCTGCGGATAAAAGAAAAAATAACTGTTTTTCTGCAAAAATCCATCATTTTAATAGCATTTTCTTCACTTTTATACCATGCTATTATCATTTTGAAGCAGAAAAAGACGTTAAAATTCAGTTAAAAGACAATTCTAGCAGTTTATCTTCTCTCCTTTCAATGGTATTCTGAACAGAGATAAGTCTTATCAAAAAATATGTAGCAAGTATGTGATTTTTTATGTGTTTATTCTTGGTTATTTGGGTGAAAATGAGTACCTTTGCATCGATTTTGTTACATGTTGCTTTTGGATGCTTATTTCCGTTTTTGCGACATGTGAGCAACACCTGATGCTAACGCATTGATAGTCAATATTAGTCGTT
>JAGHTW010000125.1 GCA_018065145.1 Candidatus Prevotella equi | reverse complement strand
ACATAAAGCATGACAAAAGATAACAATCACTATTATGACACATGAGGAGTACATGCAGCAGGCAATAGCCGAGGCGTATGATGGTATTAACCATGGGCACGGCGGACCGTTCGGCACGGTGATAGTGAAGGATGGCGTGGTGGTGGCGCGTGGTCATAACATGGTGCTGAAGAACCATGACGCGACGGCGCACGGCGAGATGATGGCGATACGCGAAGCGGGCAAGAAACTCGGCACGTTTGACCTCACAGGCTGCACGCTTTACACCACAGGAGAGCCATGCCACATGTGTCTCTGCGCCACGATGTGGGCAAATATAAAGAAGGTTTACTACGGTTGCACGATAGCAGACAACGGTAAGATAGGCTTCCGCGATGATAAGTTCAACAACATCTTTGGCGGACGAGAGAAACTCGGCGATTACATGACAGAACTATGCCGCGAAGATTGTCTGCAACTATTTGAAGATTACGCAAATATGACTCACAAAGAGTATTAAAATACATGTTCCACGAGAAACAATTATAACAATGAAGCATTATATATTACTGATATTTAGCGCGTTAGCACTGTTTTCCAATGCACAGGACTTCAAAAAAATGTCACCTTATGTTAGGGAAATAGTAAGAGAGAACTCACTGATTTCCAGTGCGAAAGGAGTGTTTCACAATACAACCCCTACCCCATCGTTGGTAGTCTTTGTAAAAGCAGAATCAGAAGCTGCCGTAAGCAAATACTGTCTGCGTCACCAGGGCAACATACACATCTGTAAAGTGCCTGTGAATGAGTTGGCGTCGCTGTCAGAGAATACACAAATCACACGCATCGAGGCAAAGCAAAGCGATGCCACAGCACTGCTTCAGCGCACCGCCCAGCAGACCAACGCTATATCTGCATGGCAGGGTATCGACATGCCAACAGCCTTCAAGGGCAACGGCACCGTAGTGGGCGTGATAGACTGCGGCATAGACTTCCTTCACCCTACATTCCGTTCGAAAGAAGACGGCAGGCTAAGGATAGTGAGAGCATGGGACATGATAGACTATCAGGAAGGACAAACGTCAGATGACAATAAGAATCCATTCCCATTAGGAACGTTCTTTAACACCGAGGAAGGCATACTAAAGAAGGGCAGTACCATTGACAGCGACATCGCTTTCCACGGCACTCACACCACTTCCACAGCAGCAGGCTCCGGCGCTGACAAGGCATACAGCGGCATGGCGCCAGAGGCTGACATATACAGCGTGTGCAAATACTTGGGAAACAACAAGGAGAAGATAAAGGAAGAGTATCGTAAGTATTACACCGACGCCGTGGATATGCTCGCCTATCAGAATATCTTCGACTATGCTGACACCATCGGCAAGCCATGCGTCATCAACTGTAGCTTTGGTGGCAATCAGGACATGACGGATGCCGATATGCTCATGAACGAATACTTCAATGAGATAACAGGACCGGGACACATCATCGTGGCGTCAGCCGGCAACGACGGCACACAAGCCTGCTACATGCCAAAGAGCGCCGACACAAAGAGCATCGGCGGACGCATCAGCGGCAGCGGTTCATCTATTGTCATCAACGTATCTACACGAGGAAAACTGAAGATGCACATCACTGACTACAGCAAGGGTGCAGAGACACGTAAGACATACGATCTGGACTTCCTGCCAGGCAATGAAGCAGAACAGAGTCCTACGGGACTGAAGTGGTACGACTTCGTAACGTTGTTAGAAGATGAAGAGAACGACCTCTACTTAGAGATATACAGCGGCAACAACGAGTTTGATCCTACTTACGTAGGTTACGATATCTTCCTGGTGCGCAAGGACAAGAAATTCAACACCAACATCTACACGATAGAGTTTGAAGGCGATGGCGTAGCGGCAGAAATCTTCTCGCAGAAATGCTCCCTGCTCCCTGCAACGCAATACTCCCCTACCCTCACCGGCGCACTCCCTAACAGCGGTAACGTCAACTCCCCTGCTTCACTGCCGTCCGTCATCTGCGTGGGCAGCGTGACATACAACAAGACATGGACCGACTACAAGGGATCACCACACACCTGGGACACAGGAAACATCGGCGAACGCTCCTCTTTCTCTTCCTGCGGACCAGCACAGCATGTTGTGATAAAGCCAGAGGTGATGGCACCAGGCGCTGCCATCGCGGCAGCAATGTCCGATGCATATTACAAAACAGGAAAGAACGACACCCGAGTCATTGACTTCACCGAACAGGATGGCGTGAAATATCCATGGGCAATAGAGGGCGGCACGTCAATGTCATCGCCTGTCGTTGCCGGTATCATAGCGCTATGGCTTGAGGCAGACCCTACGCTGACGAAGGAAAAGATAATGGACGTGATAGAACACACCTCAAAGCAAACCGTCAGCGGACTCTCCTACCCTAACACTCAGTACGGATACGGCGAGATAGACGCCTACAAAGGATTGCTCTACGTGCTCAATATGTCAGGCATCGACGGACTGTCAGAGAAGCATCTGGACAAGAGCGTCAGCGTAGTGCCGCAAGGCGACGGTACCATCACCATCACCCTGTCACAGGAGAGTACCACTACCCTACCCGTCCGCATCTATAACACCGGCGGACAACTGCTCTTTACCACCGCCATAGCGCCAGGCTCCACCACCGCAACCATACCAGCATCACAGCTGCATGGCATAATAGCAGTGCAAGTGGGCAACCTTGGCAGCACGCTGATAAAGAAATAAAGGAAGTTAGAGGAAGTTAACTCCATTAACTTCCTTATATTTTCCGTGCAAAGTTTGCATAATTGCGGAATATATATTAATTTTGCAAATTGATTTAGTGTGCACGTAAATGAAAATAACGATAGAAGAAATACAAAAGAGAATGGACGAGCGTGTGCTCATCCTTGATGGTGCTACTGGCACCTACCTGCAGCAACAGAACCTTACAGAGGAAGATTTTCGCGGCGAGCGATTCAAGAATCATCCCGTACCGCTGAAGGGCTGCAACGATGTGCTGTGCCTTACGCAGCCTGACATTATCAAGTCCATGCACCGCGCTTACATAGATGCTGGTGCGGACATCATTGAGACAGACTCCTTCAACTGCAACCGTTTCTCACTCTCTGACTACGCCCTGCAGGACTATGTCTATGAGATAAGCAAGGCAGCGGCGCAGTGCGCAAAGGAGGCCCTGGGTCGGAGTGGGGCTCACATTTTAATCGCAGGCTCTATTGGTCCTACCAACCGCACACTGTCAATGTCGTCTGACGTCAATAACCCTGCGCAGCGCGACATCACCTTCCAACAACTCTACGACACCTACCGCGATCAGGTCAACGGACTCCTCGACGGTGGTGCCGACATAATGCTCGTAGAAACAATCTTCGATACCCTCAACGCCAAGGTAGCGCTGAAGGCCATCAGCGATATAGGCAAGGAGCGTGGCATCAATATCCCTGTGATGTGCAGCGGAACCCTCAGCGATGCCTCTGGCCGCACACTCAGCGGACAGACCGTAGAGGCTTATGTAGCATCCCTCTCCCACTCCACCTCCACCGGTCCCGACCATAGTGGGGCTTACATCCTTTCCATCGGACTCAACTGCGGCTTCGGTGCCAAGCAACTGTTGCCTTGGCTGCTGCGCCTGAGCGAGATAGCACCATGCGCTGTCAGTGTGCATCCTAATGCCGGACTGCCTAACGTCATGGGTGGATATGATGAGACACCAGAGACATTTGCAAAGGCAGCGATAGGACCTACCACAACCCTCCATGCTAGGAAGGGAGAAGCTGGCGCAGTAAGCATTCCGTTAGGTGTAGGCTTGCATGGCTGTGCACCATTTAATATATACGGTGGCTGTTGCGGCACCACACCAGCGCATATCAAGGCTGTTGCCGAAGCACTGAAAGGCATCAAGCCACGACCACTGCCTGGCAAAACAACCGCACTACCCCATTCCACCCTCAGCGGACTGGAGCCACTGGTGCTTGACAGAACCACGCCTTTCATAAATATAGGAGAAAGGACCAACGTTGCAGGATCGCTGAAGTTCAAGCGCCTGATAAAGGAGAAGAACTACGACGAGGCACTGTCCATCGCGCGTCATCAGGTAGAGAACGGTGCACAGGTGATAGACATCTGCATGGACGATGGACTCATTGACGGCATTGAGGCAATGACAACATTCCTCAACCTCATCGCCAGCGAACCAGAGATAGCGCGTGTGCCGGTGATGATAGACTCCTCCAAGTGGGACATTCTGAAGGCGGGACTGCAGTGCGTACAGGGCAAGAGCATCGTAAACTCCATCTCGCTGAAGGAAGGCGAGGAGAAGTTCATTGAGAAGGCGCAGTACATTCAGTCCATGGGCGCTGCAACAGTGGTCATGCTCTTCGACGAAAACGGTCAGGCAGACTCCTACGAACGTAAGATTGGCGTGGCGCGACGTGCGTATAACATACTGAAAACCATAGGATTCCCTACAGAGGATATCATCTTCGACCCTAATGTCCTTGCCGTTGCCACAGGCATGCCGGAACATGATGACTACGGTCGTGCCTTCATCGAGGCATGCCGCACCATCCATCAGGAGATGCCAGAGGTACACATGAGCGGTGGTATCTCAAACCTCTCGTTCTCCTTCCGTGGCAACAACACCATACGACAGGCCATGCACTCCGTCTTCCTGCACCACGCCATGGCAGCAGGACTGGACATGAGCATCGTAAACCCTGCCATGACAACGGTGTATGAGGACATTCCAGAGCCACTGAAATCAACTGTTGAGGCAGTGATACTGAATAGACCCACCCCTACCCTCCCTGCGAGGGAGGGAGATGGTCGCGATGAAGAAATGTCTCCTGCAGAACGTTTGATAGAGCTTGCCCAACAGATAAAGGAAGAGGAGGACGCCCGCAAGGCAGCAGCCACTGATGGCGCCGGCCCTTCCCTCCCTCACAGGGAGGGTCAGGGTGGGTCTGCCACTGTTCCCGAAGTTTCAACTTCGGTTAAAGACCGCATCCTCGCCGCGATGCTCAAGGGCAACACCGACAACATCAGCGACGACACGCTGTCGGCATACCACGAGGCATGCAGCGCAACAAGCGACAATGCCCCACTCTACGTCATAGACAACTACCTCATGCCTGCCATGGAGAAGGTAGGCGAACTCTTCGGCGAAGGAAAGATGTTCCTGCCACAGGTGGTGAAGTCGGCGCGTGTGATGAAGAAGGCGGTAGCGGTGCTTGAGCCATACATGAGCGAACCTAGCAACACTAGCAATCCTAGCACCCCTAGTGACCATAGCACCGCCAGCCCTTCCATCCTCATTGCCACCGTCAAGGGCGATGTGCATGACATAGGCAAGAACATCGTGGCTGTGGTGACGCAGTGCAACGGCTATAAGGTGGAGGATCTCGGCGTGATGGTTGAGACGGATACGATTGTCGATACGGCACAGAAGCATAACGCTGCGGTGATATGCCTCAGCGGTCTCATAACGCCTTCGCTGGACGAGATGATAAAGGTGTGTCAAGAGTTGCAACGCAGGGGCATGACAACGCCTGTCATCGTTGGTGGTGCCACGACATCGGCGTTGCATACAGCGGTGAAGATGGCGCCGGAATATCCTAACGGCGTGGTGCTTCACTCTCATGCTGCCGCTGACAACGCCACTATCTTACGCCGACTGATGGCTGATGACCACGAGGAGTATATAGCCGAGCAGAAGTCGCAGCAGCGTATCATACGCGAGAACTACCTCAACGGTCAGTCTGATAAACCAAAGAAACTCACCATCGAAGAGGCACGCAAACGCCGTCATATCAAGGGAGTAGGGGAGATTGCCGTTCCTACTGTCGAGGCTATGCAGCCGCTGAACATCGAGGTGAAGATAAGTCAGGTGAAGGAACTCATCAACTGGAATTTCTTCTACCAGGCATGGGGACTGAAAGGCGACAAGCGCACGGACGCTGATGCCCAGAAACTCCTTGCTGACGCGCAGCAGATGCTTCGTGAGATGGAGGTTCAGGGAACAGTGAAGCTAAGCGTCATGGCGGAGATAATGAAGGCAGAGAATGGTTCTGAGGATACTATCCTTATTTCCAACAGCCTTGGCGAGACGGAGTCGTTCACTTTCCCACGCTCCCTTGATGATGAGCCGGAAACACGCTGCCTTGCGGATTATGTTGCCGAGGGAGCCGACTACCTCTGTCCGTTTGTTGTCACTGCGGGCATTGGTCTCAAGGAGCTACAGGAACATTACAAGGCTCAGGGCGATGAGTACCGCGCCATCATGGCGAAGCTGTTGTGCGACCGTCTGGCGGAGGCGCTGGCAGAATACTGTGAGAAGCGAGTAGGGTGGGGAACAAGCAGCATCCGCTTCGCCTTCGGTTACGGCGCATGTCCTGACCACAACATGAAGCAAAAGGTCTTCAACCTGCTTCACGTGCAGGAGCATCTGCCGCTGTCACTCACCGAAACGTTCATGATAAACCCTGGCGAAAGCATCTGCGGACTCATCTTTGCCAATACACCGACGAAGTATTTTAATGCATAATGCATAATTGTTGAATGTAAAATGAAAAGATGTGATTACCTCTTGCAGGATACAACGTAATCATAATTTTCAATTCTCAATTTTCAATTTTCAATTCGACAAACTATGGAACAGAAGACAACCTTTGCCACGAAGCTCGGCGTTATCTTTGCTACTGCGGGTAGTGCCGTGGGACTTGGTAATATATGGCATTTCCCTACCACCTGCGGACAGAGTGGTGGTGCGGCGTTCATACTGCTGTACCTCATCATCACTGTGCTCCTGGGCGTGCCGGGCATGCTGTCCGAATTCATCATAGGCCGTAACAGCGGCAGAAACTCCTTCGCTGCATACAGGGAGGCTGGTGGCAAGAAGCCATGGGGCATCGTTGGACTGATAGGAGTGCTGTGCAGTTCGCTCATACTGGGCTTCTACAGCGTCATTGCGGGCTGGTGCCTCTATTACCTGTACCTCGCCGTCACCGACAATGCCGTAGGAACGCCAGAGGAGATAACGGCAACGTTCTCCAACCTCATGGCGCCCGACAATTACCTGCCGTGCATTCTCAGCATCGTCTTCGTCTTCTTCACGCATCTCATCATAGTGCGTGGCATAAGGAAGGGCATTGAATGGGCATCGAAGATAATGGTGCCGACGCTCATCACGCTGCTGGTGATGCTCATCGTTGCATCGTGCACGCTGGACAACGCATGGAAGGGCATCACGTTCCTCTTCAAACCCGACTTCTCGCAGCTTGATTCCCACATCGTCTTCATGGCTCTCGGCGAGGCTTTCTTCTCACTGAGCCTCGGTACGGCGTGCCTTTGCACATACGCCTCATACTTCAACGAAGAGACGAACATCGTGAAGTCAACCCTTCAGATTGTCTCCATCGACATTCTCGTGGCTATCATGGCGGGACTGATGATATTCCCCGCTGCCTTCAGCGTCAACGTACAGCCGGATGCTGGTCCTAGTCTGGTCTTCATGACCATGCCAAACGTCTTCGAACATGCCTTTCCGCACTCCGTGGCATACGTCATCAGCATTCTCTTCTACCTGCTCCTGACCATTGCCGCACTGACCTCCACCATCTCCATGCACGAGATAGGCACGGCGATAATATCGCAGGAGACGAAGCTGTCGCGAACACAGGGCGCCACATGCGTCACGCTGTTCTGTTCTGCCATAGGACTGCTCAGCGCGCTGAGTATGTCGCACGAAGGGTGGGGACTCTTCGGCATGTCGTTCTTCGATAACTTCGACAAACTCACGTCCAACATCATGCTGCCACTGGGCGGTATGCTCTCCTTCCTCATCATCGGTTGGGTCATGCCGCGTCAGAAGGTCCTCGACCAACTGTCCAGCTATGGCCGCTACAAGCTATACACACCACTCGTAAGCCTCTTCTTCATCCTCGCCAGATACATCTGCCCGATAATAGTAGTGTGCATCTTCCTGTTCAAGATGGAGGTGGTGTAATTCATAATGCATAATTTATAATGCAGTCACACAAATAAGAAAAGCGTCGGGAACGTCACTCACAATGAGGTCCCCGATTTTTTTTTGTGCCTATACATAGATTTTTCTTAAACAAACAATCCAGTCTGTGTACCTACACAATGACATAAATGCGGTCATAGAAATAAAAATACAGGAAATCATTTGGTTGGTTAACATAAATTTCTTAATTTTGCAGATGATTTCCATTATGTGTTTTAACTGAGGAGTATCTTATTTCCAATAAAAGACCCTACAGTGAAGGTTCACATAAAGTCCACGCCATGCTGAAACGCCACGTGCTGAAGCGGGTATTGGGTGGGAAATCACGACATAATGATAAGGCGTTCAATTGACGCTTTGTTCTTGACGGATTGAAACTTCGCAACTTTCAAAAGATTGTCAGAGCATTGCAACGATGAATGTCCTCGGGATGTGTCTATATACGCATCCCTTATACCTATGTATAGGGTACAATTTACCTCCAAAGGGATTATTGTATCCAAATGGTAGGGTTCATAAGGGTGTGTTGTATTCATATCAGGCGTGGACTTTCGCGTTGCTCAGTTCAACAATCTTGGGCAATGCGAAGGCCTCAATCCGTGGAACGAGCAACATTGAGAGTTCCACGTTTTGTTTTTATAGTCGTTTCACTCATTATCATATTATTAACGACCGACTCTGGAACTATAGGTCAGTTCAAAAAATTTTCTTAATCATGAATAAGGAAATGAACAACGAAGAACTCCAGTCACGTCGTGAGTTCTTCAAAAAGGCAGCAAAAGGTGCCTTGCCTATGATTGCTCTTGCAACATTAGGTCCTGCTCTTCTTTCTTCTTGTGACAAAGAAGAGACTAAAAAATCAAGTAGTTCTAATACATGTAACGGTTGTAGTGGTAGCTGCCAAAGCAGTTGCTCTGGAGGATGCGATGATGCATGCGAAGGCGTTTGCGAAAACGGCTGTGATCGTTGGAACAAGTAAACCTTATTGGAATTCTTGCATTTTCTCATGTGAGAATTCCAATAACTTTTGTATAATGCGTTATAACAACGTTAGTGCGTATATCTTATATCCATTAATTTATGAGGATTCCTTTATATAAAACTATCACTTTTATTGTAACGAAAGATTGCCAGCTCGCTTGTAAGTATTGTTATCTGGTAGCAAAGAACAACAAAGAGCGCATGTCTTTTGACGTTGCGAAAAAAGCCATTGATTATATTTTAAGTAACAGAGAGCATTTTGCCGAAAAGAATGTCAATATTGAGTTTATTGGAGGAGAACCATGTCTTGAGATAGACTTGATAGACCAGATAACCGACTATTTCAAAAGAGAAACATATAGATTGGATCATCCTTGGTTTTCAACATATCGACTGGGATTTACAACAAACGGATTAAACTATAATTCAAAAAATGTTCAAAACTATATCTTAAAAAACAAAGAGCATCTTGATGTAACCATTACTATTGACGGTACCCAATCCAAACATGATCTGAATCGAATATACAAAAATTCAGGAAGAGGGTCCTATGCCGATGTAGTCAAAAACATTCCACTATATACAGAACAAATGGAAAGACCAGCAACAAAGGTTACTATTAGTTCTGATGATCTCCCTTACGTAAAGGAAAGTGTGTTGCATTTGTTTTCGTTAGGAATACAGGATATTCATATCAATTGTGTATTTGAGAATGTTTGGAAAGAGGGAGATGATACTATTTTAGAAGAGCAATTAATAGGTTTAGCAGACACAATGATTGAAGAACGTCTATTTGAAAATCGTACATGCTCATTTTTCTCTGAAACAATTGGTAAACCATTGAATCCATATAGAAATGGTAACTGGTGCGGAACTGGTAAAATGATGTCTATAGATGCCGCTGGTAATTTCTATCCATGTACTAGATTTGCTCAATATTCGCTTCGTGAAAAGAAAACCCGAATAATCGGTAATATTCATGATGGCATCAACTTGAATTATTTGCGACCATTCCTAACCTTAAGTGTAAAAGCACAGAATCCAAGAGAATGTATAGAATGCCCTATTGCATCAGGTTGTGCATGGTGCAATGGAGAGAATTACGATGCAGCAGATACTTCAACGATATATCAACGTAGTGTAGCACTATGCAAGATGCATAAAGCAAGAGTAAGAACTAACAATTATTTCTGGAATAAATTGTATCGAACATTGGAGTTAGAAGGTTTAAATCAACAAGAGGCAAAAAAAATAATTAGAGTAAGTTCAAACAAAGAAACGTGTTAAGCTATGATAGATTATTTAAATATATTATTGGATGACAATAGTGCTTCTTATTGCAATTATACAGTTGAGAGTACGGTATCCAAACTTATACCATTAGATATTCTCAAAGATGGTATAAAATGGAGTATGAAGAATAATTCGATGGTGCAATACATCTTTCCTAATGCAAAATTACCGCAAGAATACATTGATGTTATTGAAAGTATTGATAATATCAAAATCATGCCAGCAACAAGTCCCTACGTGGATTATGCTGATGTTATTGTATTCGATGGGATAGATAGTATTGTTAGCAAGAATTTTTCACCCACTACAGCAACCATCTTAAGAACCAATAAAAAAGAATTATTTGAAAAATATTCATTAATACAGTCCGTTATACCCGAGGTTCCACGATTGAATTTGGTTATAACCGATGTCTATGATTTTACTGAAAAGGATTTCGAATTATATAAATCAGTATTGGAGCATTTCGTTGATTCCGTATTCTCTTGTTACTGTAATGGTACAAACGTACAACTTAATTGTTTGACAGACCGTATTTTCTTAAAGGATATGAACAATTGTGGAGCAGGTGTGTCGAATATCACTTTGGCACCGAATGGTTGTTTCTACATATGTCCAGCATTCTATCAAGCAGCAAAAGCAAGTGCTACCGTTCTGGAAGATACATTTGCTGTAGGTGACGTTTCCAATGGTTTATGCATAAAGAACCATCAATTATATGATAAGGAAAACGCCATACTGTGTAATATGTGCGATTCTTATCAATGCAGAAGATGCGTTTGGCTTAATCGGAAGCAGACCCTTGAAGTAAATACACCAGGTAAAGAGCAATGTGTAATATCACATCTTGAACGTAACGCAAGTATGGAGTTGCTAAAAAAATTACATAATAAAGGTCTTTTGTTGGAGATTGAAAAGATAAATAACATTAACTATTTGGATCCTTTTGAAATCATTGAATTATAGTATATGGAACAGAATGTAATAGGTGAGGTTATGACTGAAGAAAAAAATGAAATTCAGTCATACCACCTCAAAAGAAAGGCTCTGATGGAACTGAAACTTATTGTAAATAAGGAAACAGATCCATTATATGCAAAAATGCAAGAAGATTTGAAAAATACTATTCAATCTTACAATGACTGGTGGAATAGAATGAAAACTAAATATTCATGGAATGTTCCAGATGGAAAAAGACTAAGAATAGATTTTGAGACTGGAAAAATTATATGTATAGAATGAAGAAAGTTAATATATTTACTGTTTTTGTTATTACTTTAGCATTACTGGTGTCATGTAACTCTAAGGTCGGTGGTAAAGATAACAATAATCATTCAGATACTTCAAGAGATTTGCATTCTTACCACACTTATCTTGATAATTACGAGATTGTATATGATAAGGATGGCTGTATTGCTATTTCTGTAATAGACAGTTTGGGAAGAAGTCAGACAACATTTGCTAAACTTGATAATGTTCCTGGAGAATATCAACGAATTAAAGATAAAATAATATCTGTTTATTGGGGAAAGAAGATAGAAAGTATTATTTCGTATCATTCTGGAATTATATTGAATTCAAAACGAGTCACTTGTTATGATGACAATCTCAAATTTAAATATATAGAACAACCAGATACTATTGACGATAACAATATCTATATGAATCATCCCCATATCATATTACAAGTTTTGTCGCAAACAGAGAAAATAGTACATGACACATATGCAAGTATAGAAGGTTTGGAGAATCTAAAAGAAGTAATTAACAGAACACACGATTTGAATGAAAAGGAAATAGTAGAATTAGATACTATTACTAATCCTGATATCCATCGTAAAATAAAATTCTTTATTGAAACATCCAAGAAAATAAATACCTTTTATAACAAACAAATAACCCAGGAAGTGAATTTTAAAAAAACATCGGAAAATGAATAAAATAATTTCTTGTACATTATATTTTTGTTTGATATTTTCTTTATTAATTTCCTGCGATAAAGAAGATGACAATATATCAATCAAACCATCAACTAACGAAAGTTCTAAAAATACTAATACGGAAGCAACAGTCAAAATTACTACTCCAGAAGTAACAGTTGAATCAAGAAAAGCGAATGCAACCTATGATGGATGGTGGGTTATAGCTAAAGTTACAACAGGAAATGATGACCCGTTAAAAATTAAATGTTACTTGGAATGGAGTATATTCTCTAGCAAGCAATCTGAAACAATTACATCATTTCAGCATCGCGACGAGATGAATGTACAAGCATCATCAGTAAACCGTGTATTATTTAAGAAGGAGCATGCAGGAATCAACAGAGGCACGTACATTTATTTTCGTGTAGTTGGAGGCAATAGTAAATACACTGTAACTTCTCCTACTGAATATATGATTGCAACTAACAGTTATTAAAAAAATGATATTGCATATGGTACAACCATTATTTATTGGAACAACAGAGCTGTTGCTCATTGGCGGCGTAGCTCTTCTTCTTTTTGGAGGCAAGAAGCTTCCAGAGATGATGCGTGGACTTGGACAAGGTGTGAAGGAGTTCAAACAAGGCATGAATGAAATCAAGGGAGATGATAAAACATCACCTTTGACAGAAAACAATGGTACTCCAAAAAAGGATGGCGAACAGTAACGAAAATGGTTCCATGCTTACATTTGGTGGACATCTGGAGGTGCTCCGCCAAATGTTGTTTCGCATTATTGGAATGGCAGGAGTATTAGCTGCCGTCGTGTTCTGTTTCAAGGATGTGACATGGCACTTACTGCTTGCTCCGAGCGAGTGGAACTTCTGTACATACCAATGGATAGAATCGGCAATGCATACTATTGGCTTTGCTGATTTTCATTTCGATGAGTTCTATGTGGATCTCATCGCAACTGACTTGTCCTCCCAATTCATGACTCACATCACGACTGCTGTCTATCTGGGATTGCTCGGTGCATCGCCTTATATTCTGTTTGAACTATTTCGTTTCATTTCACCAGCTCTTTACGAGAGTGAGAAGAAATATTCAGTGCAGGTAGCAACTGTTATTTATATTCTTTTCATTCTTGGAGTACTGATGAGCTATTTCATTTTGTTCCCTATCTCGTTCCGTTTTCTTGGAACGTATAGCGTAGCAGAACGAGTACATAGTACCATTACACTGGATAGTTACGTAGAAACGTTTACCACGCTTACACTCGTCATGGGATTGGTATTCCAGTTACCAGTGATAGCTTTTGTCTTAGCGAAGATGGGATTCATTTCTTCTAACGTGCTATCAGAATATCGTAAGCATTCATTCTTGGTTATTATGCTTGTAGCAGCAATTATCACACCACCTGACCTTATGACTCTTATATTGGTAACTATCCCGCTATATTTGTTATTTGAACTGAGTATAAGGGTTGTAAAGTGGATGGAAAACAAAAGTAATTGTCAATAAGTCAAATAGTCCCAAAAAGAGAAAAACACAGGAAAAGTTTTGCGGATTCGTTTTTATTTGTTACCTTTGCAAACGAAAAAAAAGTCATAGCCAATGAAAAAAACAGTGAAATACAAAATACCGGAGAACGAGCCACAGATGGCAAGTGAACCTGTGATGGCTGTGCCTATAGAAATGGTACAGCACAAAGTGTCTGGACGCGATTTCAATACTGAGATTACAGAGATGCAGACCGATGATGAGTTCTCTGTTCCTTCGTTGCAGATGACAATAGACGAACTAAAGGATGCTATACTCAAAAGTGAAGCAGATTATATAGCTGGTCGTTGTCATACGGCCGAAGAAATAAACAGTATAGTGGATAGTTGGTGCGTGCAATGAAAGTAATCGATATAATAAACAACGCGAAAGCTGAGGGAAAGCCTCGCTTTTCATTTGAGTTGCTGCCACCGCTGAAGGGTGACGGCACAGAGAAAATCTTTAACGCCATCGATACGCTGATGCCGTATAACCCGGCGTTCATCAATGTGACCTGTCACCGCGAAGAGGTGAAATATACGGAGCGTCCTGACGGTTTGATACAGAAGCACATCGTGCGTCGTCGTCCGGGCACTACGGGCGTGTCGGCTGCCATAAAGCAACGCTACGGCGTGGAGGTGGTGCCACACGTCATCTGCGGCGGACAGACGAAATATGACATTGAGGATACGCTCATCGACCTTGACTTCCTCGGCATTCAGAACGTCCTGGCGCTGCGCGGCGATGCCATGCCGGGAGCACACCGTTTCGTGGCAAACAAAGAGGGTCACGCCAACGCCGACGCGCTGGTGCGACAGATCATGGACATGAACAACGGTAACTTCATCGACGGCGAGCCGAACACTTCGCACAAGACGGACTTCTGCATCGGCGTGGCGGGCTATCCGGAGAAACACGTGGAGTCGCCAAATACGCTGACGGATCTGGGATACCTGAAGCAGAAGGTGGATGCGGGAGCGGAGTATATCGCTACGCAGATAAGCTATGACGCCGACACCATCATTCAGTTCCGCGACCGTTGTGAGGAGATTGGCATCAACGTGCCTATCCTTCCGGGTCTTAAGCCATTCGCCACAAAGACACAGCTGACGGTTCTGCCGCAGACATTCGCCGTGGATCTGCCACAGGAATTGGTGGATAAGGTACTGGCATGTAAGGACAACGATGAGGTGAAGCAGGTAGGAATAGAGTGGGGCATAAAGCAGGGCGAGAAACTCCTCGCCGCCGGATTCCCTGTGCTGCACTTCTACACCATGACACGCACCTACCAGGTAGAGCAGATCCTCAAAGGCCTCGGCCTTTGAGCTACCCTTCGTTTACCCCTCTTGTAATCGTGCAACAATTACCGGGTAATCGTAATGCTTTTACCGAGTAATCGTTGCACGATTGCAAGACCTTATACAGCGATAAAAAAAATAGTCTAAGATATACGAAATGACCATGCTAGGTTATAAGCTTACGCTTAACGTAAATTATCGCAAATGTAACGTAAATTATCGAGAATTTCTTTTCTTTCTTAAAATTATAATTTTCGGAAATTCACGTTTAATTCACGATAATTTTCGTTAAAAAAATATCTTCACACGCCGTACACTTTGTACATTAGCGATAAAAAAAAATAACGTCCGACTCAATCAAGAATCGGACGTTTTTTTATGCGTTTATGCTTGTTGGTTTATCGCTCAAGAACCATAACATCGTAGCCGTCGATGTCTGCAAAGTTGTAGAGAGTGAGCTTGTCACCGTTGAGTGAGTACTTAATCTTGTCAACAACACCGTTAGAGTCTGTGAGGTAGATGTAATTATCATCGTTGGTCCATGTACCAGATGCCTCGAGATTCATAATCGTAGCTCCGGCAGCAGTAATCTTTGCCTGGCTCTCTGCCTGCTTGTTATCCTTGAGGTTCAGCTTTACGTAAACAGATGCATTACCCTTGCTTAAAGAATACTCCCACTTACCTACGAGGCTACCCTCTACGTCGTCGCTACCACAAGAGGTCATTGTCATTGTTGCACAGAAAGCAACCATCAGCACCACGAGGATGCTCCAAATCTTAGATGTCTTCATTTTTTTCTTTTTTTGATTAATTTTGTTATATTATCTGAAAAAATCGGCTGCAAAGGTATAAAAAAAATTCTATATCACACCCTTTTCTTATGAAAAAACGACAAAAATTTGGT
>JAGHTW010000086.1 GCA_018065145.1 Candidatus Prevotella equi | reverse complement strand
ACCTGGTTGAACTGTGCAGGTACGAAGTTATCGACCTTCATGCGGAGGTAACCTGCCAGCTGACCCATGTTCTGCTCTGCTACGACTACCTTTGGATACTTCTTCAGCACCTCAGCAGTGTTCTTTGGCAGTGGGTTGAGATAACGGAACTGTGTCATGGCAACCTTCTTGCCCTGAGCGCGCATCTCTTCCATAGCAGCACGGAGATGTCCGTATGTAGAACCGAAACCAACGATGAGGAGCTCTGCATCCTCTACGTCGCCGATAACCTCCAGGTCAGGAACAACGATATTATCAATCTTAGCCTGACGCTTGCGAGTCATGATGTCGTGGTTCTCTGGTGCTGTAGAGATAGCGCCTGTCTTGTCGTCCTTCTCAAGACCACCGAGGATATGCTCGAAGCCCTGACGTCCTGGTACAGCCCAGTAGCGTGTGCCGTTCTCTGCACGCATGTATGGAGTCCATGTGCCCTTCATCTCTTCAGGTACGTATGGAGGCTCGATAGCGTCCATCTTAGCGAGGTCAGGAAGCTTGAATGCACCTGAACCGTTAGCGATGTAAGCGTCGGTGAGAAGCACTACAGGAGTCATGTGCTCAAGAGCAATCTTTGCTGCATCGTATGCTGCATAGAAACAGTCAGTAGGACTGGTAGCAGCGAGCACTGGCATTGGGCTTTCACCGTTACGTCCGTAGAGACACTGCAACAGGTCAGTCTGCTCAGACTTTGTTGGCAGACCTGTAGCAGGACCACCGCGCTGTACGTCGAGCACTACGAGTGGCAGCTCCATGATAACGGCGAGGTTCATAGCCTCTGACTTCAGACAGATGCCAGGGCCTGATGTAGAAGTTACAGCGAGTGCACCAGCGAAGGCAGCGCCAACAGATGATGCGCAGCCTGCTATCTCATCCTCACACTGTACGGTGGTAACACCGAGTGACTTGTGCTTAGAGAGCTCGTGGAGCACGTCGGTAGCAGGAGTGATAGGGTAAGAACCGAGGAAGAGCTTCAGTCCTGCCTTCTCAGCAGCGGCAATGAAGCCGTAGGCTGTAGCCTTGTTACCGGTGATGTCCATGTAACGTCCTGGAGTCTTCTCCTTTGACTCGATGCGATATACGTTGATGGCTGATGAGTGAGTGTTGTGACCGTAGTCATAACCAGCCTGAATAACCTTGATGTTAGCCTCAGCAATGGCAGGCTTCTTTGCGAACTTGTCGCGGAGGAAGTTGAACACGAGCTCGAGGTCGCGGCTGAAGAGCCAGCAAACGAGACCGAGTGCGAACATGTTACGACACTTGAGCATAGCCTTATTGTCCATGCCGCTGTCAGCGAGAGCGTCCTTTACCATGCTTGTGATAGGGCACTGGATGACGCGGTCTGGGTCGATGCCCATCTCGCCGAGGTAGTCTGTTGTCTGGAAGGCAGCCTTGTCGAGGTCTGACTGCTGGAAGGCGTCAGTATCGATGATGATTGTTGCCTGTGGCTTAGCGTACTTGTACTGTGTCTTGAGGGCTGCAGCATTCATTGCTACGAGCACGTCACACTGGTCACCAGGAGTGAACACCTGACCAGCACCAATGTGTACCTGGAAGCCTGACACACCAGTGAGCGAGCCTTGTGGGGCGCGGATATCAGCTGGGTAGTCTGGGAATGTTGAGATACTGTTGCCCACGGTAGCAGATACCGTAGAGAAGATGTTACCAGCGAGCTGCATGCCGTCGCCAGAGTCACCTGAGAAGCGGACTACTACCTGGTCCAGCTCCTTGATTTCTAATTCTTCTGCCATAATGATTTTTGAATATTTTTTGTTGTTGGAACGTTCTGTTATCCTATATGATTATTAATAATGAGTGCAAAGTTACACAAAAATAATTAATCCACAAAATATTTTACCCCTAAAATTTGCTAAAAGTAAGAAAAAAGTGCATTTTTGTGACATTTTGCTATTTTTGTTCGCATTTTTGTGACACTAAAACTTAACAGGTGTTAAAAAACGCTTGTTTTGCAATCGTGCCACTTTTACCGAGTAATCGTATAACTTTTACCGTGTAATCGTTGCACGATTACACGGTAAAAGTGGCACTATCATTTTGTCAAATCAACACTTTATGAATTTTTCATGTATTTTTTGTTTGTCAGTTGCAAAATTATTATTAACTTTGCACCCGAAAACGATAAAGTTTTTTTCGTTTATGGTTCTCCCGATGCCTCACAGGGCACCAGGAGCTAAGATGGGAATGCAGTGAGATTCTGCGACATTACCCGATGCTGTGAGTCCTTTCTTGGGCAACCGCCAGTGTCACTGAGTTATTCTTTCAACACTAACTTGGGAAGACCGTGTTGCCACTTCTTAGGATGAAGTCAGAAGACCTGCCATTGAACGATTGGTGAATGTACGCCTGCGGGACTACGGACGTGCGGAACAAAACAATAAAGACATAATGATAAGAAAAGTATTGGTGGCTAATCGCGGAGAGATAGCCATTCGTGTTATGCGTAGCTGTTACGAGATGGGCATAAGGTCCGTTGCCGTATATAGCACCGCTGACCGCCTGTCACGTCATGTGCTTTTTGCCAATGAGGCAGAGTGCATCGGCGGAGCAGCGAGCAGCGACAGTTATCTGAACATCGACCACATCATTGCTGCGGCCCATAAGCACAAGGTGGATGCCATTCACCCTGGCTACGGTTTCCTTAGCGAGAATGCGGACTTTGCACGCCGTTGCGAGGCAGAGGGCTTCATCTTCATCGGTCCGCGACCAGAGACGATGGAGGAGATGGGCGACAAGATTAGCGCCCGAAAGAAGATGATAGAAGCAGGAGTGCCTGTAGTGCCTGGAACGGAGGAACCACTGAAGAGCGCCGAAGAGGCTGTCGAGGTGGCAAAGAAGATTGGTTTCCCTGTGATGCTGAAGGCGTCAATGGGCGGCGGCGGCAAGGGCATGCGACTCATTGAGCGTGAGGAGGATGTCGTAGAGATGTATAACGCTGCAAGGGGCGAAGCGATGTCGGGCTTCGGCGACGACACGGTGTATATAGAGAAATTTGTTGAGGAGCCTCACCATATAGAGTTTCAGATTCTCGGCGACAAGCACGGCAACGTGATACACCTCTTCGACCGCGAATGCAGCGTGCAGCGCCGTCATCAGAAGATAGTTGAGGAGTCGCCATCGCCTTTCATAGACTATAACCTTCGCATGGAGATGGGCGCCAAGGCGGTTGCGGCGGCAAAGGCAGTGGGATACGAAGGCGCCGGAACGATAGAGTTCCTCGTGGATAAGTATCATCACTTCTATTTTTTAGAAATGAACACGCGCCTGCAGGTAGAGCACCCTATCACCGAAGAAGTGGTGGGAGTGGATCTCGTCAAGGAGCAGCTGCGCATCGCTGCCGGTGAGCCGCTGCGATACAAGCAGGAGGACCTGCGACAGCATGGTCACGCTATAGAGTGCCGTATATGCGCAGAGGACACGGAGCATAACTTCATGCCGTCACCGGGCGTCATAAAGCAGTTGACGGAGCCACATGGCATCGGTGCGCGTATTGACTCGTATGTGTATGAGGGCTATGAGATTCCGGTACATTACGACCCTATGATAGGTAAGCTGATTGTTTGGGCTACAACGCGCGAATATGCCATAGAGCGCATACGCCGAGTGCTCTACGAATACAAGATTACCGGACTGACAACAAACATACGTTATCTCAGGAGAATCATAGACGTGCCGGACTTCAAGAACGGTAACTACAACACATATTTCATAGAGCGTAACGAGGATAGACTGAGACCGCGTTCGGGTTTCAAGAATGATTCGGAACACATGGCGGTAATCGCTGCATACATGGATTACCTTATGAACATAGAGGAGAATACATCAACGAATACGCAACAGCCAGAAGGTGCCGCAATAAACCGCTGGCGAGCATTTGGATTGCAGAAAGGAGTATTAAGAGTATAATGGAGATACAGGTAGGAACGAAGCTTTACGACGTTACTCTGCTGAACAAGGAGGGCAACAACGTGAGCATCGATATAGACGGAAAGGTGTATGACGTGGATGTGGCGATGCTGCAGAACGGCACTTGCTCAATCATTTATGACGGCAACTCCTATAACGCCGAAATGACAAAGGGCGAGGGTGGCAAGCATTATAGCGTGAACCTGAACTATTCGACGTATCAGATTGATATGCTTGACTCACAGGCGAAGTATATGAAGATGCGAAAGCATAAGAATGACTCCGTACAGGCAGACACTATCACGGCGCCTATGCCTTGCAAGATAGTAAAGGTGTATGTGAAGGCAGGCGATGAGGTGAAGGCGGGCGATACGCTCTTTACCATGGAGGCTATGAAGATGCAGTCTAACTACAAGGTTGCGGCGGATTGCAACGTCAGCGAGGTGCTCGTGCAAGAGGGCGACACCGTGCGCGCAGAACAAACCTTGATAAAGCTGAATGTAAACGAAAATGGAAAATAAACTTACTGCAAGAGAGAGGATAGAGGTGCTGCTCGATAAGGGCACCTTCGTGGAGATGGATAAGCACGTGGTGCATCGTTGCAATGACTTTGGCATGGAGAAAAAGCGCTTTGAGGGTGACGGTGTCATCTCTGGTTACGGAAAGATAGACGGACGTATCGTCTTCGTCTATGCCTTTGACTTCGCTGTTCTCGGTGGTTCGCTGTCTGCTGCCAATGCGCAGAAGATAGCAAAGGTGCAGGACTTGGCACTAAAGAACGGCGCTCCTATCATTGGACTGAATGATTCGGGTGGCGCAAGAATACAGGAGGGAGTGGAGTCGCTGACGGGTTTTGCTCACATCTTCCGCAGAAACGTGATGGCATCGGGTGTGATACCGCAGATTTCCGCCATCATGGGACCATGCGCCGGAGGCTCTTGCTACTCACCTGCGCTGACGGACTTCATCCTTATGGTGAAAGGACAGAGCCAGATGTTCGTGACGGGACCTAATGTGGTGAAGGCTGTCACCAACGAGGACGTTGACAAGGAGACGCTCGGCGGAGCGATGACGCATAACAGCGTCAGCGGCGTGAGCCACTTCATATGCGATAACGACGAGGAGACGCTCATGACGATACGCGAACTGATCGGATTCATTCCGTCAAACAATATGGAGGATGCTCCGGTGCTGCCTGTTACCGATGAGGTGACACGCGTTTGTCATGAACTGGACGATGTGGTGCCGGTGGATCCTAATGTGCCTTACGACATTCACGATATCATCGAACCTATCTGCGACCAGCAGTATTTCTTTGAGGTGCAGCCGGAGTATGCAAAGAATATCGTTGTGGGATTCGGACGCATGGCTGGACGCACCGTGGGATTCGTTGCCAACCAGCCTAACTTCCTCGCTGGAGCACTGGATATTGATGCTTCAGACAAGGCGGCGAGATTCATTCGCTTCTGCGATTGTTTCAACATTCCACTGGTTGCGGTGGAGGACGTGCCAGGATTCCTGCCTGGTGTGCAACAGGAGCACAACGGTATCATCCGTCATGGCGCAAAGATAGTGTATGCCTTCGCAGAGGCTACGGTGCCTAAGGTGACGCTGATAACGAGAAAGGCGTACGGCGGTGCATACATCGTGATGAATAGTAAGTGTATCGGTGCTGACGTGAACCTCGCTTATCCTACTGCCGAGATTGCAGTGATGGGTGCTGAGGGCGCTTGCAACATCCTTTATAGAAAGGCTACGCCAGAGGAGAGAGCAGAGCGAACAAGGGAATACAGGGAGAAGTTTGCTAATCCTTTGCCTGCAGCACAACTGGGTTACATTGATGAGATAATATCTCCATGTGACACGCGCATAAGACTGATTCAGGCGTTGGAGATGACAAGAAACAAAAACCAAAGTAACCCACCAAAGAAGCATGGCAACATGCCACTGTAAGAGAATTTATTGTATTGTAAAATTTATAAAAAAGGGACGCCGTGACTGTGAAGCCATGGCGTCCCTGTTCTTTAATTCCCTCTTAACTTCCTCTAACTTCCCTTAACTTCCTTATTTAGGTTCATCTTCTCGCCGCTGCGTTTCATGATGAGCATTGAACGAAGGATGCGCTCGCCGCTTACCTTTGCTGTTAAATCAACGACGGTGCTTTGCTTGGATTGTGGGTGAAGGCCTTCGCAGTGAACTGGCTCAATGCCTTCCCAACCGCTGAGCAGCACTGTGGCTACCTGATATTCGCCATTGTCGATTATCATTGCCTTCATGCCGTTCTTCAGCGTTACGGTCTTCTCGGTAATCGGTTTGTCGAGTTGTGGCAATGCGTAGAATCCCATGCGGACCACACGCTCTTCCGTTGCCGTTATCTTATCCTCGCGCACCATTCCGCATCCTACTGGCTTCTCCTTCATCTCTATCTTCACGCTCTTGTCTTTCTCCATCTCTGCCGTGCGATAGAACCAACCGTCCTCTTTGAGTCCGTCGCCGGTGTAGGAGTTTATCTGCTTCCAGTCCTTTGCGCCGTTGACAGACTCTGCCGATGGCGTTCCTGTAACGAAAGACATCGCTACCTCGCCGTTCTTGCCGTCACTCTGCCAGAGCAAAGCACTGTTATACGCCAGTCGGTTGTAGTTCTCCAGACCGTAATAGAAGCCGCTGTTGCGTGTGAAGACATTACGAAACTCCGTCATTCCCGTCTCAGCATAGTTGGTGGTGAGGGTCTTTGGTTTCGCTGCATATATATTATAAGGTGTTCCCTTTGGCATCTTCTTCCATGATCCTTCTGTCTCTACAGCAGTCCAGTAAGGGTTGTCCTTCGGCATATAGAGCGAAAGGAATATCTTTGCCATCCAGAATACACTGCCGCGGCAGCTGTAATGCTGCAGACAGTTCTCAAAATGTCCGTAGAAACCAAGGTTCGGAAGGTTGTCTTCTGCCATGAAGTCCTCGTTCTGAAGGAACTGCAACAGTGCACCGGAACATATCCTGCGCATCCATCCGTAATCGATAGCATCGTCCTTCAAGAGTCCTGTCAGCGCAAGCGGTATGGCAGCGCCCACGCGGTAGGTGATGCTTCTGCCCCACATCTGCATCTTTCCGTCTCTGCCGAACATGTAAGGGTACTGCGTCGGTATCTCTCTGAGGTTCTTGAGGAATTGGTTTGCGGCAGATGGATAATAGTCCTTGCCGTAGCTTTCTGCCCACAAAGGACCGTACATCTGGAATGCCCACATGCTGTAGTAGTCGAACAGCGGTGCGTCATGATACCAACCGTCGCCGACGTATGCTGCGAGGTTCTTGCTAAGCAGTTCCTCTAGGTATGTCTTGTTTATCTGATAGCCCTCCCTGTCAAGGAAACTCAAGAGGCACATATTGAAGAAACGCCAGTTCATATCTATCGTTCCGCCTTCTGCATAACCCTTGAATACGCTGGCAAGGCTGTCTCTCGTTTCCTTTGGCAGAGGATTCCAGAACACCTCTGGTGCCATGAGCAGTGAGACAGCGAGGCCACCGAGCTCTACGAGTTTCTGACCGCCGTGTCCCTTTCCTCTATGTGGCGGAAGGTAAAGCGGGCTCTTCTTATCGAGGAATGAGGTCATCTGATAGCGGTAGTAGTCCCCCACCCTAATGCCATGCAGCGTCAAGTCCGGATTATCCTTGAGCAATGGTCCCGCCAGGAACATCGTACGGCACATCGCCTCCATCATTGACGTAGGCACATCGCGCTCATTATGCGGATAAGACTTACCCTCCTGCTTCGGCAAACGAAACGGATCCGTAATGTCATTGACATAAGAGAACGGTCCCTCAAGCAAGTATTGCGCCGCCTGTTTCCAATGCTCACGCGTCATTCCGGTATAAGGACTCTGTTTCTTGTCAGGGTTCTCTATAGTGAACACCTTAGCATCGACGCTCATAAACGCCATCAACGCCATCATTATCGTTAGTATCTTCTTCATTGTTTTAGGTTTTAGCAATTTAGTAATGGTTGCAAAGATAATTATTTTCTGTGATTTGACAAAGAAAATCAATAACAAAAATTCATTCAACATTTTGCGTAACGCATTTTGTTGAATGGATTTTTCTTTTCCTTTTTATAGATTAAAGTGGGATATTTATTGATTATTTTTGTATGTTACAAATAAATGAAGTAATTTTGCGGTGATGAAATTAAATAAAGAATATATTGCTATTATTGTTGCATGGATGTTTATCTATGCCCTTACACCTTTGTATATATGGTATATTGATACGCTAAATGGGTTTGACTTTAATATAGGAAGGATGTACGGCATGTGGATGACGACAACAGCATTTCTCGTGTTGTACGTGGTGCATCATTTCTTTCTATTTCCTAAGTTCTTTATACATCGACGCTACATTGTCTATGGTCTTACATTGTTTCTTTGCATGTCGTTGTTCACATACAGACAGCTTACCGACTCTCCAAAACCATTTGGTCCGAAAGAGAGAATTCACATGCATCACAAAAGTGAACGTCCGGTGAATGACCATAGCCATCAAAGGAAACCGCCACATGGCCATCATAAGATGCTTGCACCACCAGACATTGCGTGTATGCTGATGGCACTGCTGATGATAGGATTTGACATTGGCGTCATAGCATGGATAAACGAACAGAAGCTGCGACAGCGATTGTTGCTTCTTGAGAAACAGAACCTGAAACAGGAACTGGAACATCTACGTTACCAGATTAATCCTCATTTCTTCATGAACACGCTGAATAACATTCATGTGCTTGTGGATGTGGATCAGGAGAGGGCGAAGCGCGCTATCATAGAGTTGTCGGGACTGATGCGTCACTCCCTTTATAACGGTAATGAAAGCATGACAGCGTTACAAAACGAGATAGATTTCCTGCGACAATACATCTCACTCATGGAACTGCGTTTCGGTAAGCGCGTGAAGTTAACACACGATTTGCCCGATGCACCATCGCGAGACATCATGATACCGCCATTGCTCTTTGCCACATTCGTTGAGAATGCTTTCAAACATGGCATCAGTTATCAGTCGTCTTCGTTTATTCACATCAGCCTCAACATTGACCATGACAGAAAGAACATACACTTCCACTGCAAGAATAGCCGTAGCGAAGTCGTTGCTGTCACTCACGATGGCTATCATAGCATAGGCTTGAACAATATCCGCAAACGTCTTGACTTGCAATACGGCAAGAACTACTCTCTAAACATAAATGATAAGGATACGAAACAATTTGTTGTTGACTTAATCCTCCCAATAAACAATTTGATATGATAAAGGTCTTAGCTATTGACGACGAACCTCTCGCCCTTCTGCAGTTGCAGAAACTCATAGAGCGAACACCATATTTCACTCTCGTTGCAGCGTGTTCCGATGCGTATGAGGCATTGAAGGTATTGGAAACGGAATCCATAGATGCCATCTTTACCGACATAAACATGCCCGACCTTTCTGGTCTTGACTTCACACGCCTGCTATCAGGCAGTCCCATCATTGTATTCACCACTGCCTATTCACAATACGCCATAGAGGGATATAAGGTAAATGCCATAGACTATCTGCTAAAACCCTTTGGACAGGCAGAGTTTATGCAGGCTGCGATGAAGGTGAAGAAACAATATGAGCTGCTGCATCATATTACAGACGCAGAAACAGAAGTGCAAGAAGACGACAACACCGTTCCTATATCTATTGACGGAGACATCCTTTTCGTTAAGTCTGATTATCGCATGGTGCGCATAACGATACAGAATATCACGTATATAAAATCAGAGAGCGAATATCTTAAGATACATCTTACCGACAACACTTCACTGATGGTGCTGATGAGCATCAAGCGCATGGCAGAATTGCTCCCTGCTGATAAGTTTGTCCGCATACATCGTTCGTACATCGTCAATATGTGCCATGTAAAGGAGATAGCCCGGATGAGGGTGTTTATGGATTATGACAAGACACTACCAATAGGTGACTTCTATAAGGATGAGGTATTGAAGTATGTTAATGAAAGACTAATAGGAAAAGACTAAAACTAACTAACAATACAAACTGATGAAAAAACTACTAATTTCTATTTTAAGCATAGTGCTCGCTGTCTTCGCGTCAGCCGCTTCTATACTGAAGGGCGACGTGAACGGCGATGGCGCTGTAACAATGGCTGATGCCAATGCGGTAATACAAAAGTCATTGGGCATTGACGTGCAGGGCTTCATAGCAGAGGCAGCAGATGTAAACGGCGATGGCAGCATTGACAAAGAAGATGCTGCAAGCATCGTACGCATATTCCTTGACTTAGACAAAGCATCGGAACTGGAAGAGATGACTGGTCAGGCAATGTTGCTGAAACTAACAACGGGCGAGACCATTGCCATTGAGACAGCAACGATAACCGACCGTAGCATCAGCGATGCGGGAGATATATTCACCGTTACTACCGCTGAATCGCAATATGCATTCAACACCTCTGACATTGTGGAACGTACATACGGTGATATGCCTACAAAGTATCTCGTAACATACGACGGCACAGCTGCCACGGTGGTAAATCCTTATTACGCAAAAGGCGTGACAACATCAATATCAAACGCGGATGTGGTGATAAACAATGCCAATACTGCCGAGGAGATGACCTTCGAGCTAAGCGGTACGACCACAGATGGTTCGCTGAAGTATAACGCTTCATACAAGAGTACGTTCGTACTTAACAACGTCAGCATCACAAACACCCGCGGCGGTGCCATAGACATACAGTGCAGCAAGCGCGTTGCCATGGAACTGAAGAAGGGAACGACGAACAATCTCGTTGACGGAGAGGGCGGTAGCCAGAAGGCTGCATTATACTGCAAGGGCCACCTTGAGATAGACAAGACAGGAACGCTTAATGTCACCGGCAATACGAAGCACGCTATCTCTGCCAAGGAATACATACAGTTGAAGAAGTCGGAGGGAACGATAAACATTCTCGCTTCTGCAAGCGATGGTATTCACTGCGGACAGTATTTCCTTTCCAATGGTTACAACGTGAATATAAACAATGTTGCTGGAGACGGAATACAGGCAGAGGCATCTGCTGCAACAGACTACGCAGAGGATTATCCTGACGGTTCAATAAACATCTGTGGCGGCACATATTCCATCACCGTTACTGGCGATAATACAGCGGCGTTGAAGGCTGATGGTGACGTGACCATCAACAGTACGAAGATGAACACCAACATAACCATCAACGCCACAGGCGCTGGCAGCAGAGGAATAGATGCCGATGGTAGCGTAACGATCAGCGATGACGCTACAGTAATAGGCATTGAAGCCAATGGTAAAGGTGGAATAGAGACTATTTCAGCAGGAGAAGAACAGGAGACAAAGAAGTCGTACGTGGTTTATGTAGCGCTGACAACAGGTACCAACGGTGGTTTTGGTGGCATGCAGGGAAGTAATTACTGGACTTCCGTATATCTATACAAGGCTGACGGCACACTCGTATCAAAGCTTACCGACACCGTTACACGCACAGGCACCAACGGACAGTCGCTGACGTTCTATTACTATGACTTCAAGGCGGCAGACAGCGATACATATTACTTCAAATCAGACAACTACACTTCGCAGCAAGGCGGCAGACCTGGTGGCAGCAGCACATCATATACCATCATCTCCAAGACATTTACTGGTCCTACATCGGGCATAGATTATTACTATCAGATATCCAGCAGCTATACTACCAGCGGCACTACGCGCACCTTTACCATCAGCAGCGTTCAGGAAACATACGGCGGTGGTACCTCTGACACTGAGACAGGCGAGACCTATTACGCTTCTTGCATAAAGGCAGACAAGGATGTTACCATCAACGGCGGTACGCTGACACTATCCAACAGTGGACTGATGAGTAAGAGTATAAAAGCGGGTAACAGTGAGAACGCAGGTACTGTGACTCTCAACGGCGGTGATGTCACTGCCAATATCTCTGGAACGATGTATCTTAACGGCACCGATGCCTCATATTGCTCTGCTATAAAGACAGACAAATATGTTGGCAATGGCGGTTCGCTTACTGTTACTGCAACAAAGGGTAATGCCTCACGCGCTATCACTGCCGATGAGAGCATCATCATAACGGATGGTACATACGTCATCAATAATTCCACCAACGGACAAAGCGGTACCAATGACAACTATACCGCCAAGGCGCTTACATGCGACAAGAACATCATCATCGAGGGCGGTAGCTTAGATATAAAGATGACGGGTTCGGGCGGCAAAGGCATCAAGGCTGACGGAGAGATAACAATAGGTCGCAATGATGGCACTGGTCCTGACATAAAACTTTCTACAACAGGCAGCACATTAGGTGGCGGTTCTTCTTCCAATCAGACTGGCGGACGACCAGGACAACAGAGCAGTACGGGCTCTTCTGCCAAGGGTATCAAAGCCATTGGCAAAGTAGAGGTGTTGGGTGGAAGCTTATATGTTACGACAGCTACTGACGGTGCAGAAGGATTGGAATCAAAGACTTCGGTAAAGATAAGCGGTGGTACGCACTACTTCCAGTGTTATGATGACTGCATCAATTCTGCAGGAACAATAAACTTTGCTGGCGGTACGACGGTTTGCTATGCCAATGGCAATGATGCCGTGGATTCCAACTACGGACGTACCGGTGCCATAACAATCTCTGGTGGCAATATCTTTGCTTACACCACAAAGGGTTCTCCTGAAGAAGGACTTGACTGCGACAACAATTCTTACATCGTTGTCACTGGCGGCATAGTTGTAAGCGCAGGAGGACAGCAAGGCGGCGGTACAAGTTCCAGCATCGGTTCATCATCGCAGGGTTACTATATCGGTGCATCGCCATCAAGCTATAGTTCATCAAACTACTATACGCTCTGCAATACTTCCGGCACACCGATATGTACCTTCCGTTTTGCTGCCAATGTAACAAACCAGTTAGGTCTTCTAACAGCTCCTAACCTTGGCAAGGGAAGCGTCACAGTAAAGTCTGGCACAGCAAAACCTACCGCGTATGATATCAACGTCAACGATGTCTTCTTCATCAACCCTACAGTGACAACATCAAGCACCGTAGCCACAGTTACAGCCAAGTAACAAAATAGGTTTATTCGTGGATGATGCGGAGGTCTATGACGCCGTCGCGAAGGAGGGTTATGACGTTGCCTTGACGGGTGATGGTGAGCTTGGCGTGCTGTGGCACTACAGGACGATACCACTTGCCGTCGGTTGTGGCGCGGTCGTCTGTTGCCCATGAGTCGGCAGTGGCGAACTTGTTCTGACTCTCGTATGTCTTGCCGTCAATGGTGATGGAGAGGCGAAGCGATTCCTTGTTGACGGAAACGGTGATGCCTTGCCATGTAAAGAGAGACCCACCGAATGATGCTTCGTCGTAATTGAAGTCGTGAGTAAAGGACTTTTGTCCCTTCGGTGCTTTCTTCTGCTTTGGCAATGGCTCGGCAGACATGATGCTTGTAGGATAGCCAAGAGGATAACGAGTGTTGACAATCCAGAAGTAATAATCACCGTTCATCCAGTAGAGAGACCCACCCTGTACAACGTATGGTCGTGCGTTGTTCTTCTTGGAGTCATGGGTGACAGCTTCTGAAGAGATGACCTGCTTGGCATCGTCGCTCATCTTATATTTCAATATTTCATAAACGCCATTGACTGGTACGCTGCAATACACCACCGAAGGGTCGTTACGGTCTATCGCCATACCACCGCTATAGCAGTTCTCCGTCTCTGGTGACTGATGGAAATGTCCACCGCCATCGGCAATGAAAGTCTTTTGCCACCCTGCGCCTGTCCACTTAGCGTAATAATAAGAATGTGCGTGCTTATCCTTGCTGATATGCGTCATGCCGATGACAGGGTTTCCCTTGCCGTCAAATGCCATATTCCATATCCAGTCGCGACTGTCTGATGGATGATCAACGACAGCGTAAGGATGCGCCTTCAGGTACTCTTCAGTGCGACGCACCTGAGGAACGCCAACAGTAGAAAGAATGTTTCCCTTCATGTCAGAGAGCTGACGGGTGTTGATGTCAAAGACATTGCAATAGAGCCAGTTAGGGTATTCGTTGTCAGGATGTCCCGTTGTGTAGGCAACGTATATCTTATCCTTTCCATTGCTGATATACTTAGCATACGGACGCGCACCACTTGACTGCACCATCTGGTGTGGTCCCCAGTCAAAGCGGATGTTATCGTCCTTGTCAGGCATCGTCATACGCGCAACGGTAGGATGCCAGTTCGTGCCACGCCAACACATATAGATATGGTTAGGGTCATCGCTGAGGATATATGGGTTAGGATATGTGGTGTTGAACGATGTCTTCAGCACCTTTTCCTCGCCAAGCATGGTGATGTCGCCCGACTTCTTTGAGATGCGATAATAGAAGCATGGCTCATCGGTATGACGGCTGTAGATAATCATGATGCGCTCATCAGGCAGCACAAGGAAGGCGGGGTTGTTATGATCGTCGGGCTGAAACCACGAGCGCACCATCACCTCTTCCGTCGTTCCGGCTACGCGATCTACCTGAGTGGCTTTGACGCTGCCATGACGGTCAATGTATCCTATGAACGTGCGCTGCATCGTGCCGTCCTTGCTCACGAACTCTATTGCTCGTGGGTCGGCAAACCAGCACCATGCGCCTTCATCGGCAACAACATTACCCGAGAAGGATTTCTCTGCTGCCATAGCAGGCATGACAGCAAGCGTCAGAAGTGCAATTATCGTAAAAAAAAGTTTTCTCATCATCACTTAATCCTTATTACTTTTTACTTATTACTTTTAAGATATTTCCTGAAGGTATTTCATGTACGTTCGAATGGCTATTTCCACCATTCTGACGCATGGGCGTTTCTTGTAATATTCGTCGGTGCGCTCATCGGGTGTAGGGTTGGTATTGACGTCCTTGATGTAACCATTGAGCAACTCTCGACAAACGATGCTTCCGGTGACGCTTCTGAAATCTTCGGCAAGGCGTTGCACCACGGCGTAGTTCTTCGCCTTCACCTCCTTGTCCGGATATTCCGTAGCCACCTGCAGTCCCGCAAGCATGAAGATTCCGCTTGCTGTGCCGCACGTCTCGCGCATCCTGCCGATACCCCCACCGAAGGAGGCGGAGATGCGAGCCATCAGTCCCTCGGGCACATCGTACCAGTCAGCGAAGGCAAGGGTGACGGACTGCGAACAGTTATAGCCCTGCTTAAAGAAATCCACACCTTTCGCTACGCGGAGCTCGGTTTCTTCTTTCCAATTCATACTTTTTATAGTGAAGTTTGGTGCAAAAGTACAATAATTAAATTGATTAGCAAAGAAATACACTAAAAGGTTTGCGTAATTTGTTAATATTTCGTACTTTTGTCGCAGAAAACCTATTTTACACTAACTATGCTTAAGTCAACCACACTACGAATCATACTCTTCGCCCTCATGATGCCCTTGATGGCAATGGCAAAATCAACATACGACCAAGGCAAACCATTCGGTTTCGCCACACGCTCTTCACGCACTGCTGCCACAGCATACAACGTGACAGGTGGCGGTGGCTATATATATAAAGATGGTCAGGTGTTGGACGGCAACGGCAATGCCGTAGCTACATCAAAGATTATAGTGCTTACCTCCAATGGCGGTGACATGAAGTCAACCATACAGAATGCCATAAAGAACACTGCCTACAGCGTCATTATCTTCGACGGTTCAAAGGGCGACTTCATCGTATCATCATACATGAGCCTAAGCAAATTGACGAACAAGACGCTCCTCGGCATAAACAATGCCAGGCTGTGTACGCAATGGTATGTCACACAGGAGATGAAAGACAGGCTGAATGCTGAAGGAGTGCCTGGCATGAGCACTAGCAGCGGTGGTGGAACATTGGTAAACGGAACAAGCGTAACAGAACAAGCGGAGTATAACACACGAAGGATTCTGATAGAGATGACAGGCGATAAGAACGAGAACTACCGCAAAGCTGGTATCTTCGCCTTTTCATCATGCCAGAACCTCATAATTCGCAATATTAAGTTCGTAGGACCTGGTTCCATTGACGTTGGCGGATATGACCTGATTGCATTCACAGGCACAAAGAACTGCTGGGTAGATCACTGTGATTTCACTGATGGCATTGACGGCAATTTCGACATAACACAGAAGTCGGACTTCAACACCGTCAGTTGGTGTACATTCTCTTACACCGAGCGCGCATACATGCACCAGAACACTAACCTCGTAGGTAGCAGCGACAGCGAGACAACGGGATACCTCAACACCACCTTTGCCTACAACAACTGGGGAAAGGGATGCCGCGCTCGTATGCCGATGGCTCGTGTGGGAAAGATACACATGCTCAACAACTACTATACCTGCTCCGGAAACGGATCTTCTTGCATCAACCCACGAAAGAACTCTGAGTTCCTCATAGAAGGAAACTACTTCGGCAAGGGTGTGTCTAACATTTTCTCGCAAAGCGATGCGGTGGCTTACGTTTGGGCGAATACGAACTACAGCGTGGAAGGCAGGAGCGGAAGCAGCAGCGGTAGCGTCACCGTGCCTTACAGCTATGACGTGATGGACGTACAACTGGTACCGACAGAGGTGGGCGAGAATGCTGGAGCAACGTTATTCGGAAACAAGGGAGAAGAGGATGATGACCCTAACACACCTGGAGGAACAGATAATCCGGGCGGAACGGATAACCCAGGCGGAACAGATAACCCGGGCGGAACGGATAACCCAGGTGGAACGGATAACCCAGGTGGAACAGATAACCCGGGCGGAACGGACGATCCTGCTGGTCCTTCGGTGCTGACATCGTCTTATAAAGTTCAGAAAGGTGAGACAACATACGACGGAAGAAAAGTGGTATGCGATGGCATCACTATGACATACGGCAATGACGGCAATTGGAACGAGGCTGCCATTGACCCTCTGGGAGCACCTGCAGGATACGATTACGGCATTGCGGGCAACGGTAACCCAGACAATACCACACAGCCTACAAGCGGCACCTACTACGTGTTCAACCCTACAAAGGACGGAACGCTGCGCATTGCCGCACGTGTATTTACAAATAAACCGCTCTACGTAACGCAGAACGGTAAAGGCATCAGCGTGGAGATGGCTGGCAAGACGGTGGCACCGGGAGGTATTGTGAACGCAAGCGCTAGTACATACGACTTCATCACGTTTGACGTTAAGGCTGGAGACACCTACTATGTATTCTGCAAGGGTTCAAAGGTGATGCTCTATGGTTTTGAATTCCTCACAGAGAAAAACGTTGGCGATGCCGACAATGATGGCTCGGTAACGATGGATGATGCCAGGATGGTGGTGAAATATATCATCGGCATACCAACGGAGAACATCAACAAAGATAATGCTGACGTGGACAACGATGGCAGGATTTCCATGACCGACGCCAACGGCATTGTAAACATGGTCATCAAGAAATAAGATTATTCGATTATTCCCACGTTGCAGATGTGGTGCATGAGATAGTTGGCGGTGACAAGACAGTAACCATTGTTACCCCATTCCTTGCCATAAGAGTTAAGGCATAGGAAACGTGCCTTGCCGTCCCTACCCTTGCGCAATGCTACGATTGCCATAGCGTGGTTGGAATCACCGGCATCGGCTTTCTTGCTTATCTCCCAATAGACGGGATGACCTTTGCTGAGCGAACGTTTTATCTTATCAAGTAATTCCTCTGGCGGCAAGTTCACAAAGGTATGGCGCTGCCTGTTGTCAGGAACGTCAATGACAAATGACTTATGCCATGGCTGTCGCGCATCGGTGGCATAGAAATGCCAGTGTTGCCAGTGCATGATGCTCTGCGCAAACTGCTGTGGAGTATAGCGCATGGAGTAGTAATAGAAGGATGACTCCTCAGTATCCTTGCCATTGATGCGGACGGTGTGTGTGGCAACAGTAAAGCGTGGAAGCAACAGGGCGCTCTTCTTGCGCAAGGACTGTGGGGTAAGGCTTTTATCATCAAGCAAAAGCGAAAGCTTACGCTGCAACACTCGCGAGTTATTGATGCGGCTTTTCTCCATGCTGTATGGCACGAGGCCATAGCGCTCTATCAGTCGCAATACATCCTTACCAACACCGCGAAGAGAAATTTTCAATTTTCCATTTTCAATTTCCCACTTCCCATTTTCAATTTTCCATTTTCCATTTTCAATTTCCAATTTGTCCATCTGCTCTTCAAGGATTTTTGACATGAGCCACTGACGTGACAACGTCACGCTATCGCCACGCAGCTGTTGCTCTCGTTCTATGCATGCAAGCATGGCGTATATCCAACAACCCTCAGTACGCCCCTGATCATA